>CALGPR010000513.1 GCA_937960425.1 uncultured Lentisphaeria bacterium | reverse complement strand
GTTGGAATGAAAGGCCTTAATTCGTTGCTATGGGAAAAAGTATCAACAGGCAAAGAAAGAACGGACTGGCGGAATGCTTGATCTTTGTGCGTTATTGTTGGAAATATATGGTATTGCCAGAAAAAACTGGTGGGCGGTGAGGGACTCGAACCCCCGACCCTTTGGGTGTAAACCAAATGCTCTAACCAACTGAGCCAACCGCCCGAAGCGTTACTACCTCTTTACTATACATGGTTTGATTGAAAATGCAATCCCTGTTTTGCAAAAAGCTTTCGTATTACTGCATTTCTCGAAAAGAGAGCGGTCGGAATTTCGCTCGCATCTCTTCTCGTCTTTTCCCATCTACTTTAATGTATTTCCAGCGATTAAACGGAAAATTATGATGCTCAAAATTTTCCAGCCAGTCGTATTTTAACTGGTACGTCAAAGGCATACTTTCGAATATCCACGGGCATCGTTCTGTCAAGTACTTGACCATTTTATAATATTTTTCTGTTCGCTCCGGAGAATCTGCCATCGGGATGATTTCTTCAAAGAGTCGATCATATTCAGCATCCCTGTAGAAGATTCGATTACAACCACCCGCATTTTTGCTGTAAAACAGTTGGAGAAAATTTTCTCCATCCGGATAATCGCCTACCCAGGATAGCCGGAACAGTTGCATCTGTCCCTGGCGAAGTTTTTGAAAAAAACGCGAGCTGTTATTCAAATTGACAATGATTTTTATCCCGATTTTTTCCATGTCTGACGCCATCATTTCTCCCAGTTGACGATGCATTGCGCCATTCCCGTTCAGGTCAAAGGTCAATGTTAACGGTTCTCCAGTTTCCGGGTCAATCCCATTCGGGTAGCCGGCTTCAATCATATATTCCTTTGCCTTTTCAATATTGTACTGCCCATAGGGATTGACAAAACTTTCATCACATCCTGATACCCCTGGAGGAATCGGTCCTGAAACCGGCATCATCTGTCCGTTGGAATATTCAATTCGCCCTTCCAGATTAAATGCCAGCGATATCGCTTTGCGCAGCGCTTCATTATTTCCCAGAATCGGTTCCGTAAAGTTAAACCCGATGTACTGAAGTTCAAATTCCGGCGCCCGCAACAACGTTACCCCTCTCTCTCGCAATGCCGGAGAAAGATCTCCCCCGATCACAATATCGCAATTATCTTTGTCCAGTTTACTGACATCGAGGTTTCCCTGCAAAAAAAGCAGCCAGGCGGTAATCGGCTGACGAATTGTATAAACAATGATTCGGTCTGCCAGCGGTAACCGTTTGGTACGGTCTTCTTCCGAACGAGCTCCAGCGTAAGTTTCTTCGCGGTACTCTTCGTTACGTTCCAGCACCAGTTCGTAGTCCAGAGCCCATTTTACCAATTTGAACGGGCCGCTTCCCACCGGGTGTTCCCGCAAGTCTTCTCCATAATATTCGACCGCTTTACGGGATAATATCGACGCATAGGGAATCGCCAGATTATAGAGAAAGCGGGGATCCGGCGCATTCAAGTGAATCGTAAATTCCCGATCGTTGTGGATTTCCAATCCGGGGATTCCTTGATCGTACAACCGGTTATCGCCTGTTTCAAGTTTTCCTGTCGCGGCCCGAAACTCATCGATCCCAACAATCTTATTTCGAAACATCCAGAAAACCGGACTGTGCAGACGCCCATCGGCAATGCGTAAAAAAGAATAAACTACATCTTGGGAAGTAATTTTTCGCTCTTTTCGTGAGTTTGTTTCAAAGCAGGCGTTTTTACAGAAGTACAGATCATCCCGAAGCTTAAAGCGGTAGCTTTTCCCTCCGTCAATGCTTTCCGGCATAGTTTCAAGCATTGATGGCACAAGTTCGTAGGGGCGCTTTTTGTAGTCATAGGCAAGAAGTGTATCAAACAGCGCTCCTACCATATCACGGCTGGCAAGGTCATCGGCAAAGGTGGGATCGAGCGTTTTTACTCGTCCGCTGGCAGCCATTCGTATGGTCGAATCATACTCCGCGGCTGCCCCGGTCGCAGCATCTTTTCGGCATCCTCCAAGAAATACAGCTGCCCCTAACAGCACTACACTGCACAGGCAGCAACACCGTTTGCCGAATTTGCCCACTTATTCTCGTACCTTTCCTGTCTTTCAGCGGCAAATCGCCTGGAAACGGGGCATGGCGGCATCAAAACCGGCCTTTGCTCCAATATTCGGTTCATAAACTGCTGTTTCAAAAGAATTTTTGACGATTTCCCGGCCTTCTGCAAGATTGGCAATGTCTTTCATGGCGATTGCCTGCGCGAGAATATTCCCGGTTGCAGTTGCTTCAACTGGTCCACCAACGACACGGATTCCGAGAGCGTCTGCTGTCGCCTGGAGCAGGCGGCGGTCTTTGGTGCCGCCCCCAACCATATTCAGGCATTCATAACGGGTATTAAGGATTTCACCGAGCAATTCCAGTTTGGAACGGAAGCAAAGTGCAAGCGAATCGTAAATTGCCCGTAAAAGCGCGGCATCGTCAGGAATGTTGCCCTGGCCCGTTGCCCGGCAAAATTCACGGATTTTCTCCGGCATATCGCCTGGTGTCAAAAAACTCTGGTCATTCGGATTAATCAGGAACGCAAATCCTTCAGCTTCACCGGCCATGCGTTCCATTTCCATAAAAGAGATGTTGCGTCCGGCTTCATTCCAGACCCGGCGAACTTCCTGAAAGAGCCAACTGCCCATAATATTTGTCAGGAAGCGGATGGTACGTTCAAGCCCGCCTTCATTGGTAAACGGTGCAGCTTCGCCAGCAGGAACCATAATCGGCTCGGCAATTTCTGCTCCGAGCAAAGCCCAGGTCCCGCAACTGACGTATGCCCAGGAGCGGTCAGTTGGCGCCGGAACTGCGGCGACAGCGCTGGCTGTATCATGAGATCCGACTTTAACCAACGGAATTGCCGGAACTCCCAAAAGATCGCAAATCTCCTGAGACAACGTCCCGTTGAGTGTGCACGGCTGCACCAGCGGAGCAAAAATTGACCGCGGCAATTCCAGTTTATCGATCAAATCCCAATCCCAATCCCGGCGCGCAGCATCGAGCAAATTGGAGGTGGATGCGTCAGTGTATTCATTGGTTGCATTTCCGCCGAAAAGATAAGCAAGTGCGTCGGGAATAAAAAGCAGAAAGCTGTCTTCAAAGTCTTCCGGATGTTGTTCTTTGTGCGCAACCAGCTGATATAAGGTATTGATTGTCATGTACTGCATCCCGGTGCGCTGATAAATTTCCGTGCGGGAGATTTTTTGGAAAACTTTTTCTGGTATGGTTGCGGTTCGTTCGTCACGATAGTTATAAGGCAGGCGAATCATTTGTTTTGTCTGGCGATTGAAGAGAACGTAGTCCACCCCCCAGGTATCAATACCGATGGAAGAAATTTCCGGTTGGACTGCCACTGCCTTCCGAATCCCGATCTTGAGTTCATTGACCAGTGCATCAAATTCCCAATAGAGAGCGCCATCGTCATGGCGAGACGGGCCGTTGGCAAAACGATGAACTTCTTGAAGAGTCATTTTTTTGTTGTCATCAATCGTCCCGATGATAGCGCGTCCGCTGGAGGCGCCCAGATCAAATGCCAGATAATGTTTCATTGTATCCACCTTCCTGATAAAATTAAGGAGCCGATGTCTTGCAGGAAGCCGCTATGGTTCCCCAGTCATACGTCTTCCTTTGCCCAAAGGCAGTCGGCCCGTTGAAAATCCCGCAATAATCGGATTGATCCGGATAACGGGAAGTGCCGGCACGGCGTGTTCCAATGCACGTGCCGGATTTCTTGGTACTATTTGCGTGACCCGAGGCGTTCGTACGCGTCACGGATTAACTCTTCGGTTTCTTCCCAGCCGATACAACCGTCTGTAATGGAAATATCCGGAGCCGGAGGAACGCCCGCTTTGATCTTCTGATTGCCGCATTTGAGATAACTTTCAAGCATCAGGCCGATGATGGAATCCTCGCCGGCAATGATCTGTTCAATAGCGTCCTCGAATACAATATGCTGTTTCCGGTAGTCTTTGCCACTATTGGCATGACTGCAATCGATGACGACGTTTGGCCGGAGATTGGCGCGGCGCATTGCGACTTTGAGAAAAGCGATGTATTCCGCAGTATAATTGGGATGTTCCCCTCCGCGCAAAACCAAATGGCAATAAGGATTGCCTTTAGTGCGAAAAACTCCGACGTGGCCATCTTCGGTAACACCGATGAAACAGTGTTCGCTTCGTGCCGTACTGATTGCATCAATAGCGATTTGCAAACTGCCATCCGTTGCATTTTTGAACCCGACAGGCATCGAAAGTCCGCTGGCAAGCTGCCGGTGTGGCTGAGATTCTGTCGTGCGGGCCCCGATTGCCGCCCAAGTCACTGCATCGGCAATGTACTGGGCAAAAATCGGATCGAGCATTTCTGTAGCGACAGGCAATCCGAGATCAATAATTTTGATCAGAAGTTTACGGGCAACGAAAATTCCTTTTTCAATATTGTACGAGTGATTGATGTCAGGGTCGTAAATCAACCCTTTCCAACCAACAGTTGTACGCGGTTTCTCGAAATAAGTACGCATGATGATATAAAATCGGTCGGCAACATCTTCGCTGAGTTTTTTCAACCGTTCCGCGTATTCAATAGCAGCGGCGGGGTCGTGAATGGAGCAGGGGCCGAAGATCATCATGATACGTTTGTCGCGCCCGTCAAGAATGTCCATGACAGTCTGACGGTCGGAAACCACTTTCATAACGGCGTCGAGGGACAGCGGCAGTTCAGATCTGACCGCTCCGGGAGGAGAGAGCAGACTGCGACTGGCAATGTTGACGTTGTTGCTTTTTAACATGGTTCTTCGTTCGAGTTAATGTTTAATAAAATAAAACTTCAGGTATTATGAAAATATAACACCACAATAAAATATAATCGTTCCAGTAAAGACTTTCAACAATTTTTTATCTCTTCGTAACTCTTTTTGTTGAGAAAAAAAATGTGTTCCATTGACTCCGCTGCATTTACAGATATATTTTCAAGAAGTCCTGCGCAAAGGAAATTTTCTGAGTATAGTTCCTGAATGCAGAGAGGACGAGGAATGCTTCAAGTGTTTTCTCAGAGCGATGGGAATTTTGGAAAAAGCCTGAGGGAGTGAATTTCAAAAGCAGGGAGGCAAATTGATGAGAACAACCGGAAAAATTGCCGGATATGTGATTGCCGTTTGTATAACGCTGACGATTTCGTTGGTATTTGGAGTGCTTGCCTATTTTCATTGTCATATGGAAGTGGACGAAGGGGCTCAGCCAATGTTGTTTCTGTCACTTTCTCTCTTGTCTGCTTTTGCTGGCCTCTTGATTGCTCTGGAAAGCTATTTGCGGTTGTATAAGACTTTTTTTCGTCACTTCAGCGATGTGGAAACCTTTGCTGAGGCTTTGGGGAAAGGGGATTTTCCTCCGCGTTTGTCCCCTGTACTGAATTGTGCGCCGGAATTGGCGACAGTCGCCCAGTCCATGAATTTCCTGCGAGATCGCTTGTGCAATACACTCGAAAAACTCAAAAATAGTTACGAAAGAGAAAAAGCGGCTAATGCGGCAGCAGAAAAAGCCAGTGCATTAAATTTCCAGTTTATTAACCGTCTTTCTCCAGAATTGCGAACTCCACTGAACTCGATTCTCGGATTCGACGCAGTGATTCGGTCCGATATCGCTAAAGGATGTTACGATCGGAAACTCGAAAAATTGACATTGGCCATCGAACAGAATGCAGAAGCATTGCAGCGGCAACTCAATCGATTGCTCGATGTCAGCAGCCTGACCGTTCAGCATAATAAGCAGCAGATTACTGAATTTGTCACGGAGGATTTTTTGCGGAACCTGATTGATGCCAATAATTTTGCATTGCCCAGTGACGACATTCAGCTCGTCGGCTCCTACCCTCCGGATATGCCGCCGATGTTATGCACAGACCACGATAAACTCTGGGCAATCCTTGGGACATTGATTCGGATTCAGGCTTCGGCTTCCGGTCCGGGAGAAGTATTATCCTGTGGCTGTCGTAAACGGGAAGATAATGTTGAATTTTATGTTCGGGATAATCGTCGCAGTAACTGTCGAGAACAACTTGCAGTCCTGTATAATCTTCACGGAAAAATCCGTCGTCCGGATGGAGAAGTAACTATGCCTGCTGACAGTATTGGTTTCTGCTTCTTTTTCCTGGCAGAACGTACTGCGGATTTGGGCGGGCGTCTGGAAGCGGAAACAAATGACTTCTCACGATCGGAGTTTAAGCTGATTTTCCCGGCATGGGAGGTGATTCCAGACAATGTTGCCAATACGTCGCCGTTACGAATGACAAATAACTTGCGACATCAAGGAGAAAAAAATACACCACGTTATGCGATACCGCCTTCTATAGAAGGGGGATCACATCGGCGTCTACGGATTTTGATTGCGGACAATGACCGTGACAATCTGCGGATACTCAAGAGTTTACTTGAAGCAGAAGGGCATGATATTGATATGGTTACAGATGGGGTTGATCTATTGCCGGTCGTTCGGGAAGGGAATTTTGATTTAGCATTGATTGCGCTTTCACTGCCACAGATTAACGTACTTGAAGCAATTGGAAAACTGGAAATGGGAGAAGAATCTGGACAACTACCGGTCATTGCAATGACTGGCGCGTTGAATAATGAAATCCTCAGCGGATTGATGCGTTATGGTGTGCATCGCTGTCTGGTTAAACCATTGCATTTTGAGCAAATCGGCCGAATTGTTCTGCAAAACGCAAAACCGGAAAAAGAATAATTAATACTGTAACGGCTGTACGATGATTCTAATATGAGAATACATTCAAAGGCAAAACGGATACAGCGTTCAACCTGCATGTCTGTACGATGATTCTAATATGAGAACACATTACTGACGTGCTCCTTCCGCCGGAATAGGAATTGAATTTTGAATATCCCCATCAGGAAAATAACCGTGATTCAAGAAACGGCCATCATGAGCCCGATGGAATTATTTGTTCAGAGAAAATAGCTGGGAAAATTACCTGCCAGTCCAAAAGAAGGCGGGAGATTGTATTAGTGCAGGCACAGTTACTTTTCCGGAGTTGTTTTTCATGCAATCGGCCATGTGGGCAACTCGAAAAAAGATTCTACAAAGAGAATCGTGCTGATGCCGAAGCCAGCTATGCCGGTTGGGCTTGCAGAAATAAACATACCCGCAGGGTTGCCAGTGGAAGAACCGGTGGTGCGATGGAGAGTATCAAAAAAGGAGCAGAAAAAATGAACGATAACAGGATACAGCAACTGTTAAAATTGTGGAAAGACAAAACATTATATCAGCGGGTTGCCCAACTTTTGGATTATGACTTGCAGACGGGAATGCCTTTCGCGGCTGGGAAAGAACGTGGAGAGCAGGCCGGCTTACTGGCTGTTGCCGTTCATAAGTTGATGACATCAGCACAAATAAAAGAACTTCTGGAAGAGACAGCGACAGAAGGAATGGATCTGGAGACAGCTCGGGATATAGAAATAATCCGGGAAGAAGTCCACCGAATTTCCAGGCTTCCGGAAGAATACGTGGAACGAGCGGCAACCGTAGTCGGAGAAGCACAAACAGTCTGGGAGTCGGCACACCGCAACGACGATTTTGCCGCATTTGCTCCTTTCCTGGAAAAAATTTTTGAACTGAAGCGGGAATATGCGTCTTATTTCGCACCGTATTATCACATCTATGATCCATTACTTGGAGAATATGAAGAAAATATTTCCACTGAAGAAGTGATCAAGATTTTTGATTTCCTGCGGGATTCCCAGAGTGCATTGGTTAAGTCGATT
>CALGPR010000512.1 GCA_937960425.1 uncultured Lentisphaeria bacterium | reverse complement strand
GGAATTACACGCGCGACATTTCTGTACTCAAGGAAAAGCGAGCTGCCATAGCAAAAGCAATTGCTGCCGCTATGCAATAAATTTCTTTATTCTGCAAACTACAAAATTTACTTAGTCGATAATACAAAAGTGCAAGAAGAAAAACCTTTTGAGGAAAGGTTCTTCCTTCTTGCACTTTTCTTTTTCCCATCCTGTTCGAGTAGCATTGATGCAATTGATAAATCAATTGCATCAATGCGAGCTTGAAAATTCCGGCACCAAACGGGGGAAATGCCCGCATCAGTTTCCGGATATTGGCTCCAGCTGCCGCAAAGATCTCATTTCGTTCATCTCCCAGCTACCACCCAGTTGATGGCGATCCATCCGGTATTCACGTTTACAATGTCAGATCAGCAGTTCGATGACCGCCATTTCCACCCCAGCAGAAAGAACGCGATATTCGTTTTCGCAATCGATTCACGATTCGAGCATTGCACTTGTCTTCCTCGTTGTGACCACGACAATCAAGATCGCAAATCTCATTTCCGATTCAAATCCAAAGATTTCAGACACTTGCCGCAATGCGGATTTCAGAGTACGTCCATTGCGGAGATTTCCCGAATACGCTTCCGTGACCATGAACCAGTTAGCTCTTGTCGGAGTTACCAGCCTCACTCTGATCCCGAATTCAAATCTTTTATGTACTTTGTCTCTGCCGATACATTCAACTAAGTCTTGCAAACTTAACCAAGGAAGATCCATCACCATGAACGGTTCTGTCTACACTCTCTAATTACTCTTCTGGAACCTTAAAGTCACTCAATTCATTCGACAGCGTAACGTTACACTTGAGACCTGTAATCACTCAGCACCAAACGCACCCAATATCGGACACTTCCACATCGGGACATGTGGCCTGAGTTCTGAGCAATGCGCAATAAGAACTCCATTGTTCACCAGTATAAACTGGCATAAATACTGGTAGCATTTTCCTGCTATAAAAGCAGTTAGATTTTCGCTGCAGGTGCATCCTCTAATGACAGAGATTTATCCACCATCGCACAAACACAGGAATCAGACCACACATTTTCTGCGGTTTCTATCATATCGATAACCGTGTAAATCGGCAGGATAATCCCCAGAATACCGATAGGAGCCTGAATCCCGGACATCAGGGAAAGCGTCAGGAAATAACACCCCATCGGAACCCCAGCATTGCCGATCGCAGAAATAATGGAAATAAAAAACCAAAGCAACACTGTCGGCCCACTCAATACCCAACCGCCATTCTGCATGATGAAAAGCGATGTTACCAAAATAAAGGCGGCACAACCGTTCATATTAATGGTGCAACAAATCGGTAGCACAAAACGCGCAACTTCAGGCTTGGCCTTTAAGTTGTTCTCGGCAGACTCCACTGTCACCGGCAAGGTTGCCGCAGAGCTTTTGGTGAAAAGAGCCATCAATACAGCAGGCAGCATACAGCGAAAAACTTTGAGTGGATTAATTCCGCGAATCAGCAAAAATAAAGGAAGTATTATCAAAAACTGAATCAGATTTCCCCCCAGAACAACTGCCACGTACTTTCCCAGTGAACCAATAACAACCCCTGCCGAAACCTGAGCTGAAAGTTGTGCAGCAAAGGCAACAATCCCGAGCGGCAAAGTCCAGACCAGCCCCTTGATCAAAGCAAACAGTACCTCCTGCAGGCCAAGAATCCCTTTTATTAGAATTTGAATATTCTCAGACTCTTTTTTCAAAGCAAGAACCAAACCAACTGCGACCGCCACGATAAGGATACTCAAAACGTTTCCCGATGTAAATGGCACCAGTATATTATTCGGAATCACGGAAAGAATATGACTGTAATAAGAGATAATTCCCAAATTTTCCGGAACATTCGTAGTTCCCTGGCGAATGACATTTTCCGGAAGATTTTCTGGCCCTATTGCTTTGAAGAGCAGAAGCCCCACCAAAGCCGCTGCCGCAGTGGTTAAGAAAGTGTAGGTGATTGTATGAAGGAAAATCCGTCCTGTATTTCTCTTCGCGCCAAGCTGTGCCAACGTAGTGGTCACAGCCAAAGCGATCGTGGGAACAGCAACAAATTGAAACAGGCGAGTGTATACAGCAGCGATAAAATTGAAAAATTCATTCAACCATCCGCAGCCCAACGCTCCTAAACTCCCGCCCAGCCCCAGCGCAGCTATCCAGACAATAACTTGTCTACCATTAAATCCAGCTTTTCTCTTATAATCTTCCATGATTTTCTCTAATTGATCGACAATGCCCAGGCTTTATATTTCGAAATGAACCATATTGTCGGACAAAACTGTATTCACATATTTCTAAAAAAATTCCAACATAGAATTTGATAAAAATAGCATAAGTTTATCGTTTTTCCAATTGAAAGAAGCTTCCTTTTCGACCTGCGCTGTTCTATTTTTTCCTCAAAATACTTTTGTCCCGGTAACAGGATCTTTCGCTCTGAAGAGTTTTTTTGTATGCTTTCCCTCCGACGATGGAACACGGTAATACGCTTTTTGGGGATTCCTGCTGGACAAGATTGGGATATACTGTTATATTTCAAAAAAGTTGCTTCATAATGAATTGTGTTTTGGCCAACATTATTTTTCCTCCTCGTAAAGACGGAAATCAGAAAATGATTCAGATGTGTTTGCAACTGAAAAAGCAAGAAAATAAATTTCAACTGAGTTGTTTCATAAGAGCTTCAACAGGAAAATTCGACTTTCCACGCAACAGCTCTTCTGGAAACGATAAAAGTACAACAGGTAATGGATTGAATGATTTCTTTAACTATCAGTCATAAATTTTTTTCCGCAGAAGCAGATCCGGAGTTGGAAAATTATCTGACCGCAACATTCGAGCATATGCGCAGCGATATCCAGAACCTGCGCTGTTCAAAATATATTTCTTCTGTTGTTCTTGGCGGCAGTTATGGCCGCGGAGAAGGCGGCTGCGTCAAAGATCATGATGGCAAAAGCCGCCCATATAACGACCTGGATTTCTTTGTCTTCACCTGCGGGGCTATGAAAAAAGAAAGAAAAGTCATCGATGAAGCCCTCGCGGAAATCGGAGCAACTTATTCACAACGTCTGGGCATCGATGTGGATTTTGCGCCAGCGCGTAACGTCCATACCCTTAAATCAGTCAGCAATACTTTAATGTTTCAAGAATTACGGCGCGGCTACACCATTCTTTTTGGAACAGATCTTTTCGTTAGAAAATTACCGCTGCTCCCATTTGAACAGCTACCCCCGGCTGAAACCCTTCGCTTGATGTTGAACCGGGGAATTGGGTTGCTGCTGGCTCTCCAGAAATCTATTTCAAAAACAGGAGAAGAACAGTTCATCCTGAGAAACTATGCAAAGGCCATTCTTGGCTGCGGGGATGCCTTATTGCTGGCCGGGAACCGCTATTTACCCAAAGCCGGAGAGCGACGAGCAATTATGAAAGCATGGGCAGCTGCATCAGATGCTCCGAAGCTACTTAAAACATTTTACCCAATTTATAACGATATGGTGAAATTTAAAACCCGCCCCAAGACGAAATTTAACACGCCTTTGGAACCGGAATTATTGCTCCAGGCAATTCATGATTATTTGAATATTTTCGTTTTCATCGTTTCCCATTACTCTAATAAAATGCTGGAAACCCCACAGGCATGTCTTTCTGAATTTGCAGAAAACCCGATTTTCAAAAGTGGTTTTTCGTTGAAAAATGGGATTTTCTCCCTCCTGTATTTCCGGAATGATACGACCCATGCAGGTATTTTCTCCAGCCCACGGTTGAAAATTTTTGAAAAATTGATTTCCTTTTTTGTCACGCTTGACAAGAAGGGAATTAAAGAAGCAGAAAAAATTTTTTCCTCTCCTGATTTCTCTTCCATGTTGGAAAAATGGAAGCGATTTAACTAACGGATTATGCTCAGTCAGCCAGAACCGAAAAAAACTTTTTTCTGAAAAAATTCTTTCTTCTCGCGCTCTTCCTTTCCCCAACCTGTTCGCACCGCCTTGCGCCCTTAAACGGGGAAAATGTTGATAGCTGATTTCGAATCCGGTTCAATTCCTGACCGCCGATTTCACCAAAGCAAAGAGTTCTTGTCTCTCGTTTCCGCTACCACGTTCCACATGGAATCACACAGTCTGTCTCTACAACAGGCCACGATCCCCCCGAATCCCTCCAGCACCGTTATGATTATTTCAACGCTAAGAAAGTTTTTCTATTTACGGCAACGTTTATTGGAGAGGTCACTCTTCATAAAGATTATCCGGCGATGCTTCCGAGTTCCAACGCTCCAGTCGCCTTTTTCCGAAATTATCCTCATCTTATTCAAAATCAAAGTTCGTATCAGCTTTTCCTTCGCCCTGACCGACACATTCTTCCAGAGAGGTGTGAATACATCAAACTTCGCCTCAACGCTTTTCTTGCCTGCTGGAAAAGAAAGAAATTTTCAGCCTTCCCGATTTCATGGGTTATGGATTCAAATATTTTTGCAAGCAGTATGTTTCCCCATCGCCACGATGCCTCAGGAGAAAAAATACGCAATGATTTGGCAATGGAGAATGTGGAAAATAAGAAAAAAGTGCTATCTTACCGCAAAGGATTATTTCAAATACTGTAATAAAAAAAATTTCAGGGAGTAAAAAATGCCCTTCTCTGCAAAAACATATCGTAAATATTGTCTTGCCTTGCTTTGCACGGTAATAATCCCGGTAACTTTTGCTGAATCGGAACAGCAATCAAAATCATTAGAGGAACCAACTATATCAGAACAACAATCAAAATCATTTAAGGAGCCAACTATTTTCCAGCTGGACAATGGTTTGACCGTTGCTCTGACCTATAACCCGGAATCACCGACAATCGCTACCCGCATTGCGGTAAAAGCAGGTTCTTGTGACGACCCATCTGATCGTACCGGTCTGGCACATTATCTGGAACACCTGCTTTTCAAAGGATCTCAAAATCTGGGAACAACTGATTTCGCGGAAGAAGAAAAACTCCTTGCTGAGATCAACGCGTTGTATGAAAAGCACGCCAGCACGGATGACCCGGAAACAAGGCTCGAAATTTATCGGGAAATCGACCGACTTTCTGGAGAAGCTGCCACAAAATATGCCATCCCCAGCGAATACAGCACAGTGATGCGTTCTCTCGGGGCCAGTAACGTCAATGCGTACACATCGATAGATCGAACTGTTTTCCTCGCGACCATCCCGTCAAACCAACTGGAAAAATGGCTGAAGCTGGAATTGGATCGCTTCCAGGATCCGGTTTTCCGGCTTTTCCACACAGAGTTGGAAACAGTCTACGAAGAATACAATATGTATCAGGACAAACCGGCAAGGCGACGGTGGGCTGCAATGCAGAAAGCTCTCTTCGGGGATGACCCTCTGGGTCGACCGGTCATCGGCCTTCCTGAGCATTTGAAAAATCCACTTCCGTCGTCCGTTATGGAGTTTTATCGCAAACACTATGTGCCCGGCAACATGATTATCGCTTTATCGGGCGACCTCGACATTGCCCGGACTCGAGAGTTGCTGGAAAACACCTTCGGTACCCTTCCTGCAGGAGAAATACCGGAAAAAGCGCCTGCCACCTTTCCAGTAATGGACGGTGAAAAAAAGATCGAAATGACAGCTCCGACTAATGATGAAGTCACCATAAGCTATCGTATTGACAATCCCGATCAACACACCCAGGATCTTCTGGTAATGGCCGATGCCATGATGTGCAATGGATCCGCCGGGATTATTGACCAGGAGATTACCCTGAAACGACAAGCTACTCATGGATACAGTTACTACACAATCACACCCGGGAAAGCTGCAGTATTCAACGTTGGCGGGATAACACTTCCCGGACAGACACCGGAAGAACTTCAAAAAATTCTGGAAAATACCATTTCCCAGCTTTGCGAAGGCAACTTTTCTGATGAACTGCCCAGTATCAGTACTGACCACTTTGAACTTGACTGGATTCTCCAGAGCAAAGACAACTCCTTCCGTGTGGAAGAACTGGTAGATGCTTTTATCAGCGATGAAGACTGGCAAACCCGGTGCGGAAAATTTGACCGCTATCGGAATATTACCAAAGAAGATATCGTTGATTTTGCAAAGAAGTTTTTTGCCACCGAGAATCGGCTGATCACCATCACCCGAAACGGGGAACTGGAAAAAATGCCTCATCTAGAAAAACCACCCATTACTGCATTAAACTTTGCGGCAGACCGTCAATCCCATTTTGCCAGCGAACTCATGTCCGTTCCGGTAAAAGAAATTGAACCGGTATTTCCAGATCTGGCAAACAACATCCGACGGGAATCCATACCGTTCCCGGTCTCCGACGGATCGGCCCGCAACATAACGGTTGAATCGGTTGACAATCTGGAAAACGATTATTTCCAACTCAAATTCATCTTCGACAAAGGCTATCTCGACGACAAACTTCTGATGTTGGCAACAGCTTACGTTCAATTTGCCGGTACAGAAGCCCACAGCGCGGCAGAAATGAATATGGATTTATACAAATTGACTGGGTCAATAGCGCTTTCTGTTGATTCAGACATAACGACTTTGACCATCAGCGGGCTGCACAAAAACAGCTCTGAAATCCTCACTCTCGCAGCCGAGCACCTGAGACAGCCAGCTCCAGACCAGCAGGACAGCTTCAATACCATGCTGGATATAGTTGAGCGTCAACGTCAAATCGACCGGGAAAAACCAGAAACTCTAATGAACGCGCTGGTCAGTTATGTACTATGGGGAAAGCATTCTCCGCTACTCGAACAACTCCCCATGGAAACCATGCGCAAACTCCCACTCTCCGCGATGCGGGAAACACTTCAGAAACTATTATCTGCTCCGGTACGTGTGCAGTATTTCGGCCCTCGTGATATAGAACTGGCACAACAGCTCCAATTGGAACCGCAACAAGAGCCGGCCCACAATATCCGCAGTGAAATTACGGGCAACGAACGCAAGGTCTGGTTCATACATGTTCCCAATCTCAGCCAGAGCACACTGTGCTTTATCGGAAAACGCGGACAATTTACTCCCGATAATATAGGAGAACGTTTCCTGTTCAACAGTTGTTTCGGCTCAGGCTTGGGAAATATCACCTATCGGACTTTCAGAGAAGAACGTTCTCTATGCTATTCCTGTAATGCTGCTTATTCCACACCCAATCGCCCGGAAGAATACTTCCACTATGCTTTGTCTATAGGAACGCAAAACGACAAAATTCCTGAAGTAATTCAAGTTGCTGAAACTCTGACCCTGGATATCAGTGAAGAAGAATTTGCCAATCATCGGCAACGTCTTTTGAAAACCCTTGCTTCAGAACGGTGGAATGACGAAAATCTTCTGTCCCTTGCTGAAGAATATCGTCATATGCAGTTGCCTGACAACTTCCGTGAAGTGACCTACCGTGCAGTGGAATCCTGCACATTGGAAGAGCTTCTGGATTTTTATCACAATGAAGTCAGACAACTGCCGGAAAATCTGATCGTTATTGGAGATGAAAATGCCATTGACATGACTGCGCTGGAACAATTCGGTCCTGTTGAAAAAATTACTGCTGAAGAAATTATGCCGTTTTAAGGGATTCATTTATGAAAATCCATACAGAATTATTCACTGTCCGTCACAGTGAATGTGGCAGCGACGGTTTATTGAAAACTCAATCGTTACTGGATTACTTTCAGGAAGGCGCAGCCAATCATGCCAATGATTTGGGATTTGGATTGGCAGATATGCGCAAAGCGAACCTGCTTTGGGTTCTGTCAAGAATCCGTACGAAAATCGCACGCCACCCGACAATTGGGGAAAA
>CALGPR010000511.1 GCA_937960425.1 uncultured Lentisphaeria bacterium | reverse complement strand
CCCGTTTGCACCTGATCACCCATTTGCAGACGGTAAATATACAGGTGTGCTTCCTTGTCCTGAAGCAAAGGGACCTCCTGGATTAAACGATCAAATGCAGCGCGAGCGGCAGCGTAAACAGCATCACTGTGCAAATCAGTTCCGGGAGCCATATCAATTTCCGGCCGGGAAACATGCAGAAAACTGTAGGGGTTTCCTTCAGCCAGGACGGCTGCCTCTTCTGAATTTACCACATCGTACGGTACTGCGGCAACTGCTGCCGCACGTTCTACCACCGGCAACAAACCGTGGAAAGGCAAAAAATGAGCCATATTCTCAAATCCTTATAAATTGTTCAGCGTAAAACTGCTTTATTCATGGGCCGCACCAATGATTTCAGACACTGACTTGCAACCATGGGAATCCAGAAAAAGATTAATTCCGTCAATTACCTTCAACGGAGCATATGGATCAGCAAAAATTGCCGTACCCACCGCTACCGCTGATGCCCCTGCCATTAGAAATTCCACAGCATCCTCTCCAGTGAGGATTCCCCCCATCCCGATAATCGGAACCTTAACAGCGTTGTAGACTTCATACACCATACGCACCGCTATCGGCTTGATTGCCGGCCCACTGAGACCGCCGGTTTTATTGGCCAATTTCGGGCAACGGCGTTCAATATCTATCACCATCCCCGTCAATGTATTGATCAAAGAGACCATATCACTGCCGGCATCAACAACTGCCTTGGCAAAATCGCCAATGCGGCTGACATTGGGACTCAGTTTGGTAATCAAGGGAAGAGTGGTTGCCGAACGCACAGCTGATACGACCTCGGCGGCCAACACCGGATCTGTGCCAAAAGCAATACCTCCAGCTTTGACATTCGGGCAGGAAATATTGATTTCCAAAGCAGCAACCGCATCCCGGACCTCTTCCAAACGCGCAGCAACATTGCGATAATCGTCAATGTTTTTCCCCCAGATATTAACGATCACTGTCGCACCAGTCTTTTTCAAAAATGGCAGGTAATGATTGCCTTTGAGGAACTGGTCGATTCCCGGGCCTTGCAACCCTATAGCATTGAGCATCCCAGAGGCAGTTTCCGCTACCCGCGGAGTCGGATTCCCCGGACTGACAAACGGCGCAATACCTTTTACAACAACAGCCCCCAAACGGGAAATATCGTAAAACTGATTGTATTCATATCCGTATCCGAAAGTGCCTGATGCCGTCATCACCGGATTTTTCAGTTTCAGTCTTCCCAAATCAATATGTAAATCCGCCATGCTCAGCACTCCTCCTCAAAATACACGTCCTTTGTCAGAAAAACAGGGCCTTCATTACAAGTTCGTGCATACCGCCACGAGTCGCCGTCTTTCACCTTCACCACGCAGGCAAAACAGGCTCCGACTCCACAGCACATCAGATGGTCAAAGCTCACTTCCCCATCTTTACAGCCATGCGCCAGCAAAAGCCGGGATAAGGCCAACAACATCGGCATGGGGCCGCAACCGTAAAAACGAAGCTTTTTTCCTTCATTTTCCGCATAAACTTCATCGAGCAATGCCGTCACAAAACCGGATTTTCCCACTGATCCATCGTTTGTAGCAATCCTGACATCAAATCCCAATGCGCGATATTCATCAACGAGCAGCAAGTCCGCAGCCGAACGCGCCCCCAACAAAACAACTCCAGGGTTCGGGGAACGGCGAGCAAGGAGATACATGGCGGCGGCCCCATATCCGCCGCCGACAAGGATTGGAGTCTCATCCTCTACCGGCACGGAATACCCCTTCCCGAGCGGCCCGAGTAAATTGCAGATTTCCCCGGCTCGAAGCTCGGAAAGAACCTTTGTCCCGACACCGACAACTTTGTAAATCACCGTCAATTCCCCGCCTTCAGTCACATTGGAAATACTGAAAGGGCGGCGGAGAATCCGATCGCGCAAATGGGCAATGGCGACGTGGACAAATTGCCCCGGAGCCGCCTTTGCACAAATCTCCGGAGCGTAAAATACGACTTTGTAATAGTCATACTGAAGCCGTTCATTACTGATAATTTCACCAGGAATCATCGCTAAACCGTATTCTATATTATTGATTGCAGGGACCAACGCTCTATGGGCCCCGAAATAAATTGAATCTTTTTAATTTACAGGTTCAAAAGCATTTCTTCAACTGTCACGCAAAGCGATTTTCAAACAAAACGTCTGGTATGCGAGGTCTTCCGGCACATTGAATCGAAGAGTAAAAAGAAGTTTTTCCACAGCATCAAGAGCATCTGCCGCTCTTTCAGTATCAATTTTTACCGGCAGAGCCAGATGATCGAAAAGTTCCGCATTCGGCAATTCGCCAAGAGTTGCTCCGGAACCAAGAAAATAAAGCTGCGCGAAAAAAGTCCGGAATGTTTCCAGGAAGTGTCCCCGGGCAGTGATATATTTCCCCAATGCTGCAGACTCAGCCTGTTTTTCCAGACGTTTCGCGGCAATCGGATCAAAATCCCGAGCCTGTTCCAGGCGCGCCTTCCATTCGACTTCCGTTTCCTCTTTGGCAACATTCTCCAAATTTCCGGCAATTCTGATAAGTTCATCGGCACAGCGTGATGCCAGCGGTAAATTTCTATATGCTTTGAAATAAAGAGTATGCAAAACCTGGCAAAGTCGGTCGACACCCGTAAAGTTCAATTCACAATGGTTCTCCAGAAGTGTCAACATCTGGCAGCGGGATCGAGTCGTTGCCAGAAGAGCCGATGGGTTGCCTGTCGCCAAAATAAACAAAGCACTTGCCGGCGGTTCTTCCAACGTCTTCAGCAACGCATTCTGCGAGGGGGAGTTCAAACAGTCTGCATCACTGATAATCCCGATTTTCAAAGGCAATGATGTAATACTCGTCGTATGGAATTGATTTTCAAAGTATCGAACCGTGTTTGGTTCCGGATTTTCGGAATCTCCGACCTGAATCTGACGCATTTTTCCGACAGGAGTAAGTCGATAAATTTCTGTGTAATTTCCATTTTCCAGAAGGCGGCAAACATCACATTTTTCGCATGGCGCACCATTTTCCGGGGCTCGGCAAGCGGCAATCATCGCAATAACCAATGAAAATTCGTCACGAACACGTGGAGAATCACTGTATAACAGGTAACTGGAAGCCATACGCCCATTCCGCCGGGCACGAATCAAACATTCAACCGGCAATCGATAGGATTCAGCATATTTTTTGTATAAGCTCATTCACGACATTCCAAATTTGCAATTCCAGAGTATCGGCATCAAGTGTTGCATCAAACGTACGAATCCGCTGCGGCTCTTCTTTTGCCAAAGTTAAAAAACCAGTGCGCACTCGATGATGAAACGCCAGTCCGGCAGACTCCAACCGGTCAGCAGCTTGCTTTGCGGCATCCCGCCCTGCAGAACGAGCCAATCCGGTTTCCACCGGTAAATCCAATAAAATCGTCAGTGCAGCCACCAGGCCGCCCGTCGCAAAATTGTTCAAATGCCTCAGCTGTTCCAGATTCAACCCACGCCCGTATCCCTGGTAAGCCAGAGTCGAGTCTGTAAATCGGTCGCATAAAACAATTTCCCGGTTCTTTAAAGCAGGCATAATCCGACAACGAACATGCTGTGCCCGACTGGCCGCTAAGAGCAGCAACTCTGTCTCATCATACAATACTTCTCCATCCTTGTGATATTTGACAATATTGCGCAACTTCTCTGCAAGCGGCGTACCGCCAGGCTCCCGGGTTACAACAACTGACCGCCCTTCTCCCTGTAAACGAGCCGCAAGACGAGCAATCTGTGTGCTTTTTCCTGCGCCTTCCGGCCCCTCAAAGGTAATCAATAATCCTTGATTCATTCCCTTCTCCATTGGTTTTGGACAATATAGCACAAATGGCTCATTGAAGCAAATACCATTGGTAAATTGCTGTAAAATGCCATAAAACAGACATTGTGAATTTGCTAAAAAGGCCAAATGGTTGTACATTTTATGGAAAGTTTTTTTACAGCAATCTATTTCAAGGAAATTGAATATGGCTTCGGAGTTGAACCGTAACAGTTATCTGTCCAAAAATGTTGGAGATTTTGCCGACACCGTAGAAATCTGCGGAAAAAAATACACAAAAGTCAATGATTTGCGTTATGGGACCAACCCGCACCAATGCGCAGCATATTACCGGCCGGCAGGTGAAACTGGCGTGATTGGCTCCATGGAAGTTTTGAAAGACGGCAAAAGCGGGCTTTCTCAGACAAACCTTGAAGATATTTCCTATGCCCTCAACATTGTCAAATTTTTTGACCGCAAAGCTTGTGCTGTCATGAAGCATGTCAATCCCAGCGGGGCAGCGGTCCAGTGCGGCAACGAAGAACTGGTTAATGTTTACCTTAAGGCACGCGATGCCGATGCCCGTGCTGCTTTCGGCAGCGTAATTGCCTTTAATACTACTGTTGATGAAGCGACTGCCCGTGAAATTATGGGCACCTTTGTCGAATGTGTTGTCGCACCCGATTATGCGCCTGGTGTCGTTGATATTTTCAACGACAGCCAGACCTATAACCTCAATAAGCATGTACGCATTCTGCGCTGCGGCAATCCGGCAAATCTGCCACGGTATATTGGAGATGCAAAAGCAATTCACCGCACAATCAAAGTTTTAGCGGATGGATCGCTCGTTATTGCAGATCCTCTGATGACTGCACTCCGCAGTGTCTCGGATCTTCGAAAAGCGGAAGCCGAAAACAAAGCCAGTGGGCACCAGATTTCCAAGTTCGATGCAACGCCGGCACAATTGGACGACCTTCTCTTTGCCTGGTATGTCAATCTGAGTGTACGCTCTAACGGGGTCGTCATTGCCAAAAACGGCCAGACCCTCTCTGTTGGGACCGGGGAACAAGATCGTGTTGGAGCAATCGAACAAGCCGTTGCAAAATTTAAACAAAAATATACCGGTACGGGAACTTTGGCAGATTCTGTCATGGCCAGCGATGGTTTTTTCCCGTTTGCTGATGGAGTTGAAGTTGCTGCAAATGCAGGCGTCAGGGCAATTATCGCTCCAGCGGGGTCACTTCGTGATGCTGACGTCATTGCCAGGGCTAATGAGCTCGGAGTTGCGCTTTATTATGCCCCCGAACGCATTTTCTCCCACCACTAAAATCCACGAGGAGTATCATACTTATGTCTGAAAAAGAAAAAAAGAGCAGCTTGGTCTACAAAAATACCACCAAAAAGAAAATTGATCAGGCGATCAATAGTGAACTCTTCGATGATTTTGATAAATTTGACCATTTCTTTTTGAGCAACTGGAAAAAAATCGTCTGGAGTGCAGTTGGGATTCTTATTGTTATTGCCATTATTGCCGGAATTTACGGCTATCGGGAAAATCAACGTATTGCCGCTGCCAAAGCACTGGCAAATGCGGAAAACATTGATGAACTCCGCGCAGTTATTGCAAAATACCCGGAAAGCCCATCTGCCAATAGTGCAGAATTACGCATTGCGTCCCAGGAAGCAGCTCAAGGAAACTATGAAGCCGCAATCAAGGAACTCGAAGTTGCAATCGCTGCCGATCCGGATAGTGAAATGTCCATGTTTGCAGCAGTTCAGCTTGGCTATCTTGCAGAATTAAATCAGGAAACTGAAAAAGCGGAAAACTACTTCGCTAAAGTTGCTTCCAATAAAGAATTTCCTACTTATATCACAGCAGAAGCAAACTACCAGCTTGGCCGTCTTGCTGTCAGCCGCAACGACCTTGCTGCGGCGCAGGAATATCTTGAACGCGTCGCCGTTCTGCAAAGCGAAGATATGGGTACGATGCTGTGGCGGCAACAGGCTATTTTCCTCAACAATCTGATCAGTGACGGGAAGTTCGGGACTGTAGCAGCGCAACAATAATAAACAAACGAAAGAGTTTGTGTATGGGGTTAACTCGGAAGCAGGAGGCGCTTCTACGTTCATTGTATACGCGTCATGGCCGTAAAAAAACGGGTATGTGCGTCTGCGAGGGGGTTCGTTGTTGCGGAGAACTTTATGCAAATGTCCCAGATTTGGTGGTATTTTCGGTCGCCACGCCACATGGGGCTTCCTCTATCGACATTCCTGGAGAATGTATTGTTGTATCTGAAGAAGAATTTTCCCATCTTTCAGCAACGGTCAATGCGCAGGGAGTTCTTGCGGTTGCCCGCCAGAAACCTGAACTTCCTGAAGATACTCCTGTTCGCGATCAATTTGTTCTGGCATTGGATAAGGTTGGCGATCCCGGCAACTTTGGAACGATTCTACGCACAGCGAAAGCAGCTGGCCTTCATGAATTGTGGTATACCAGAGGGGCGGTTGACCCTTTCCATGACAAAGTGATTCGTTCTGCCCTTGGTGCACAATTTTTATTGGATTTGCGCTGTTTTGATTCACTGGCAACGCTTGCCCAGACGGCTCGTCGGCAGGGCTTCGGACAAATCTATCTGACAGACCCTCATCGGGGAGAAAACTGTTTTACTGCACTTGGACTGTTTGATCGTTCAATTGTCGTCATCGGCAGCGAAGGAGATGGCGTCAGTGACCTTGATGGAGGGATACGGGTAACCATTCCCATGCCGGGGCGATTTGAATCCTTGAATGCGGCACAGGCTGCAACAATTTTTTTGTTTGAATACGTGCGCCGTATTACCTCCTGAACTAATGTCGTCTGTTACCGTTACGACTGGCAAAGGGATACCAACTTTTCCCAGTTTCTATTGCGTCAATTCAGGCAAAAGCTCAACAGCTCCCCAGGAAAGTTTTTTATCTTGATTTTCCCGGACAAGCTGGGCTGATTTTTCCGTTAGCACCAAAATCCAACGTAAAGGTTCTTCGCCCGGATTGCAAAGTTCTACCCTCTTTCTTTCACTTCCATCATAAAAACTGATCTCGTAACAACGGTCTGCCTGTTTGGGCAACCAGACCACTGTACCTTTGCCCGCGGGAACATCGATTTCTTCATGGTCGCCACCGGGATACTGTAAATGACTGCAATCTTGTTGCGTCTGATTGATAAAAACCATACTGATTGAATTTTCTTTATCAATTTCCTTTTTACCACAACCGCTTAGCGCCAATCCAGCCACAATCAGCATTGCTGATCCCATCCATGTCATTAAAGAAGGATGTCTCATTTGTTTTCCTCAAAAAAATTAGGTTCTTCCGCTGTCTGCCAAAGCATATCCCAGACAAGTTTTAAAATAGAATATAACTCTGCACTTTCAATGATGACACCAAAGTTTTCACGGGCAGTCGATGTAATCGCCGTTTTATTTTCAAAAAGAGTCAACATAGCGCTTGGTGCCATTCCTCTGCCGGAAATATAGCGAATCCGCCGATAATTTTCTTTTCCCGGCACAGCATCTCCAATAGAAGTCTCGTTTTCACGGATTCTAATTCCATTTGACCAGATTTTCTTCCGGACTCTGCGCCGGGTAAGATCAGAGACAAAATCCGGCCCTACAGTCTCCGCGTAATCGGTCATTCCTCCGATGTAATAATATTCGGAATCCGCCTGCCTGATAGTTTCCTCATAAATTTGCCGCACCCCTTCAATGCCTTCGTAAAAACGGATTCGGGGAATTTGCTCATTATGAAAATAAAGGCTTTGCAAAACTGGCAAAAACGTTTCCAGTTGTGTCAATTTTTCGGACAACACTCGATGCAGTTCCTGCGGGGGATTGGCATGGTAAATCCGTTTACGCCCGGAAATACTCATAACGGCCATATTGTCTTCACATAATTCCCGGAGAATATCGTAAGCAGTTGTCCGCTGAATCCCTGCTGCAGCAGCCAATTCACTGGCACTCCCACTGCGACGCTTCAACAACGCGCAATATAATTCTGCTTTATTTGCACTGAACCCCAACTGGCGCAAATAATCCTGAGGTTTTATCATAAAATTCTTGCCTTTGCCCTCAACAACATTTTTTTATCCTGTTATTTATCCATTAGAAAAGATACTGTCGGAAAACCAAGAGTCAAAACTCTTTGATGAAATATCTCTGAAACTTTTATTCATACCAACTGGAATTTCAATTATAGTTATCGCTTTTTTGCTAACAACAATCCGAGCTCACGCAATTCAATTGCCAGGTAGATAATTCTCTTTTTCAACTGAACAGAAAACTTTTTTTTCTGCCGATTAACAAAGCCATTTTGCATTTTATGAAAGTAAAGAGTAGATTATGGAATGCAACAATGATCAATTATATTTATTCCTACAGGAGTTGTTTTCTGAATATGAAGCACAAACTTGTTTTCATCGCGTTGGCCGCGGCCGGCAGTCTGATCACTCTGTTTGCAGCAGATGCCGATGCTGCCAATAAACTTAAGGAACTTAAACAATCCCGTGCTCGTTTAACTGCAACCATCGTTGCAAAACGGGCAGAAATTATTGCTGCAGATGCCGAATTGAAGCAACTCCACAATCAGATTATGACGCTTCACAAAGAACTGGCGCTCCGCCTTGATGCAAAACCAGAAATACGGGATCTGTTAAATCAGGCGGATGACCTTGACCGTGCCATTGCCGTCGCAGAAAAACAAGTTCTTGCCGGGGAGAAAAAATGACGATGGAGCCGGAACATGGCCGCAACATCCTGGAGGGAGTTGTCAATGTCG
>CALGPR010000510.1 GCA_937960425.1 uncultured Lentisphaeria bacterium | reverse complement strand
GTACCGGGTCCGTATCGATGAATCCCCGGGGAGAAATGCCGGATTACTTCTGCAATACATTTCCTGCAATTGCCTCAGGTCTCGGAACCCTGACGGATTCTGGTGCAGTTTTGAACAAAGAATACGGAATGAACGCCCGATATATTGCGATCCTGACCGACGCAGAGCTTCCTGCAAATGAACCGGCAACATCCCCGGAGTATCCTTGCGCCTCTTGCTCGGGAGATTGTTTCGCGGCCTGTCCCAGTTTGGCTTTCGGGAAAAAAATCCAGTTTACCTGGCTGAATCGTCAACTGAGTTATCGAAAGCTTGATGTCAACCGGTGTAACTGGGCAAAACGGTACAGCCTGATTGGTTCAGAAGGGAGCGTTTATACCGGCTGGAAACTTGACCGCCCCTGCCCGAAAACAATTACCAAAGAATTATTGGATCAAGCTTTGCGGCAATTGCCTCAGATAGAAAAAATCCGTCCCTGTACCTTTGAACAATGTATTCTGGCATGTCCTCACTGCCGAAAACAACCGCAGAAGGACTCATAATCATGGAAGTAAAATCTGTTGCAAAATGTCTGAAAGCACTTGATTACATTCTGGAAAGTGCATTAACACAAACTGACTGCGGCCTGAGCGATATTGCTGCGCATCTGGGGGAACAATCTTCAACCATGCGGAACATTCTGAAAACGATGGAAGAATCCGGCTATGTCGGACGCAATGGCAGCAAATACCTTCCCGGAGCCCATTGCAATGGGATGAACCGTATTGCCCGCATTGCCGAAATTGAATTGAATGATTGGATCAACCGCCTGAACTCGATGGAGTCTCTGCGAAATGAATCCCTGGTAATTGCCACAATTGTCAATGGAAAACGCATCGTTCTCTATCGCCGCGAGGGGGCTGCTAATGTCATTGTCTCCATAAAAGTTGACGATCATCCGGCGCTTTACAGCCTGGTGACAACACGAATCATGTTGCCTTTTTTAAGCAACGATGAACTGGAGGAATTTTTCGCAGTCAACGGTTTCCCAGGCCAGGACTGGCCAGAGGCAATAGACGCCAAGCAGAGAGAAACATGCTTTGCAGAACTGCGCCATAACTGTTATGCTGAAGCCATTTCCGGAGAACTTTACGCCGCAGCACAGCCTCTCTTCCACTCGGATGGAAGGCTATTGGGTGCGATCGGCGTGTATGTTCCGAAATATCGAGCTGATGAATTAGAAAAACAGGAAATTCGCATTGCACTACAAACTTGTACA
>CALGPR010000509.1 GCA_937960425.1 uncultured Lentisphaeria bacterium | reverse complement strand
ATGAAATCATTGACCGTGTGGTCGATGATCTGGCGATATCGCTCCAGAAAGACTTTGACAAAGAAGTTTCCAGTGGAGAAATCGGGAAACGGGTCATGGCTGCGTTGGCCAGTATCGATCAGGTCGCTTATGTCCGCTTTGCGTCAGTATACCGTAAATTTGAGGCAGTCGAAGACTTTATCGATGAAATCCGTGCTTTGTCGCAGCCGGCGGACGGAAAAAAAGATTAAGGAGTAGCTTGCGTGGTTCAGCAGTTTGGAAACATCTTTGAAGTCATCGGGATGGATGGTGTTCGCAAAAGCTTTGATGTAGAAACGTTACAAGCGGAAATTTTTCGCAGCTTCCTGGATGCCGGTTTTCAGGAAGCGTATCTGGCTGAAGACCTGGCGTTGGCAGTAGAACATGCCTTGATGGAAAGTAACCGTCCGGAAAAAATTTTCACAGAAACGGAAGTGAACATTGCCGTTGGCAATATGCTTGAAGACATCGGGTATAAAGAAGTTGCCAAAATTTACCGTGTCAACCATCCGGCTCTGGCACTGACAGTTGATTCTTCAGCAACTTCGATCGCCCAACTACTGAAAAACCACCTGCGCCTTGACGGCGAGCTGACTTTAAGGTTAGCAGAAAAAGTTCAGGATGCGGCAAAAACATTGAATATTCAGGCGGCTGCGCCAATGCTTTATATCGAGCTGGCTAAATTTTATCAAAATATGATCAATGAAACTCCGCTGGAACTCCATGTTCATATTCCTGCCCCAAACAGCGATAAGCGCAAAGCCAGAAACAGAGGCGTAACTGTAGTCACCCCAGAAATGATTTACAACGTACTCTCGCCGTCAACACGCCGATGGGTAGACTTGGAAATCATTCGGATCAGAGAAATACGGTCTGTGTTTCCGACAATTCGCTTAGTCTTCCGCCTGACGGAATATGTTAATGAATGTCGGTTTGAAATTCCGGTCACTGAAATGTTGTTGACGCCCAAACTCTATCAAGGTGGCGATGCACTTCATGAAATCTGTAATGCGGCTTCAGGGCTTTACTTGGAAGCAGCTTCTGAAAACCAGGAACCGTTACCAGTTTATCTGACGGTTCCGGACCTCTCCCTTTTTGCGGTAGAACAACTTCAGGCGGCATGGCCGCAAGCAAAAAAAGATTGTTTGGAACTGTTGGCGCCTCTCCATGAAACTCTCGGCAGGGATATCGTCAAACTGAAAGTCAAGTAACCTTCGGCATACTTCCCTCTCAGACATATTATTTCTCCTGACTTACAGAAGCATTCCCTGAACTAACTTGTCCCCAAAAGTATTTGTGTTCCTCGGCCCAAAAAGAACTGACATTTTGAGCCATTTCCCCCCGACTCTCCGTGAAATCTGTCTTTTGTCAACAAGCAACAGACGGAAAGAAAAAACGAAATAGATATCAGATTCCGGGCAGAATTACTGACTCAGAAGACCGTAAAGCTCATTCGGTGTTGCTGCGGAAAAGAAGCTTTCGCGTTTTACCGGATCTTTAACGGTGCTACTGATTTCTGCAAGCAATTTCAAGTGGCGGGCATTCTGATCCGGACGTGCAATAATCATGATTACAAGTTTGACCACTTCGCCGTCCAGAGACACGTAATCCGGCACACCACTTTTAACCAGCGCAACAGCAACACTGATATCTTGTATCCCGGCAAGACGAACGTGAGGCAATCCCAGGCCAAAGCCAATACCGGTACTCATCAGTTCTTCTCGTTGATAAATACTCTGCATCAGATTGTCAGCAGAATCGACAACTCCGGTTTCGACCATCCGGGTAACCAACGCGTTCAGAACTGTTTTTTTATCGGCATGATCTAAAATCATCACCCGTTCGGGTGTTAAAGCTGTATTGAAATCCATTGCTTCTCCTGTCGAAAATGAAATAATTTACTATACAGCCTATCCCGATTTTTTCAATCTGTTATGCGGGGAAAAGCAGTACAGATTCCCCTGAACTGTCGCCTGGGTCTACGATACACAATCAAAGTACTATCCAAAACGCAAGGCGGGTGGTAGAACTTATGAAAAGCTCTTTCCGCCCGCCTTTTTTTACATTTCTCGATTGAAATGCCAATGGAAATGCAAACTTAAATAAACTGTACCATTAACGCCATATACTCAAATCGATAGAGAGGAGCATGTCTTCAATGATATCATCGGAAATTGCGCCTTCATTTTGCACTTCAATGCAATAGACACAACCATCCCCCCACGTGGACCAGTCATCATAATCGGTAACGATATACAAAGCATATTTTCCATCGACTGCTGTCAATTCTCCAGCAATTCTTCCTTCGCCGATTTCCAATGTTTCAAAATTACAGTCCGTATATTTGAAGGTATCCTTAAAGGTCTTGGCAAACAGTTCATTCCAGAACTGCTGTGTCCCTCCGGGCAGATTATGAAATTTACTGATCCGAATACCGGAATGATCGGCAGCAACCGCTTCCATAAATTCAATCCTACCATTTTTACCACTATTGACCACCAGCATATTCTCCGGCAATGTAATCTTAAACGGGGCATCATCCCGGCCATTGCCATATTGATAACCGCTGGGGTTGTAACCGTAAAACGATAAAAACGGAATTGCAAGCACCTGCACGTCCTGTTGAGGGTCTCTGTATTCTTCCTGCAACTGGAGTGTAAAAGTTGCATAATCCGTGCGTTCGTTATAAAACTTTAACATGCCTTCCAGTTGTTCAATTTCACCGGTAACACGCCCTAGCTCTACTTCAACTTTCAGAAGTTCTTCGACCTTCCCGGACTGTTTGGAAAGTTCGATCAAACGTTCGCGGAGAGATTTTAAATTCCCCAGGCGAAGCTCAATATCAACCATTTCAGCCGTTACATCTCTACCGGTACTTTCCTCCCGGACAATCCGCCCCAAGTCATTCAAACGATGCCGGAAAAGATCACATTCTGAGCTGGGAATACGGACGACAACCATTTCCGGAGACATGGTTAACAGGTAACCATCCAGCTCTTTTACGTAATTTTCAATTTCCATGCAAGACTGTTTGGCATTTTTCACACTGATCAGATAATTGTAATCCAGGATTACTCGCCGTTCCTGCACCTCAGCCTCAGCAGCAGAGCCACTGCCAGAATCTATTCTTTCGCTTGCGGATTCTTGTTTAACTGCATGATTTGCAACCATACGGGATTTACTTTTTGCCAACGGGGCAGCATCAGCGGTCATGGTCATGGCCATAACTGCGTCTTCTTCATACAAAGCTTTGCTTGTCCCCCCCTTCTCTGCCGCGAGACTATAACACCCTTGCAACAAGGTACAGGAGGTCAATAAAATCAGAGAAACTGATAACTTTTGAATTTGCTTGATCATTTCGGGGTTCTCCTAAAAAAGCATGAATAAACCATTTTCCTGAATGAACTTCTGCGAGAAGATATATTGCTCGCTTTCTATTTACAAGCTTTTCAACAAAGAAAAGTAAGATTTTTTGCTCATTCGATTGCCGAAGCTCAAAAAACGTGTACCTTATATTGAATAACAAGGGAGAACAGTATGAGTTCAATAGAGAATGAAACCTTTGAACAATTGAAGTTGGAAAATCAGATGATTCAAACGATCTCTGCCGGCGACGCCCGTTTTTTCCAGCTGAAAGAACTTCAACGGAAAATTAATGCACTTCCTGCTGATGCCCTGACCTCAAGTGAACGCAGTCGATTGCTCCAGGATATTACCATGACGGAAGGGCAGTTAAAAATGGCGATTGGCTCAGAACAATTTAACGCCCTTGCCGCAGTTGAGCAACCACTGCGTGAACTGAAAACTCTTCTATCCTCCGTCAACAGTGCTTCCCTGCCGGAAACCCAGGTAGCTGCAGACCGCTTGGAAGAAGCGATGAAAAATTTGAATCATTTCCAATCTCCGACTGCATTCTCATGCCTGCAGGAAGCTCGACGCCGCCTGACACCTGACGCAGCCACAGAAAAACAAGAAAAGGAACTCGACCTCTCTAACTTGCAGCAAAAAATCACGCTGCCACATCCGATTGCATTTTCAGACCATCCAACGACTCCTGTTTTCACTGCCGGTGAGGCACAGAAAACAATTCCGGTTCCCCAGAATGTTCCGGAAAAAAACATCTCTATTTGTACTGTTCAGCAGGGGACATGGGGGGGCAACGAGGTGATGGATGAGCCGCCAATCCCTCTTTTAAAAGTGGAAGAATCTCCGCAACCAGAGCCGGAAATTGAGACTGTTCCGCCCCCTCCTCCATTCAAGACAGAATTAGAATCAGTTGCTATCGAAGATTCGGATAAAGATGACCTTTTGCAGTTCGAAATGCCCCAGTTTTCCAGCTGCAATTATCTCCTGTTTTTTCTAAGCAGCTTGCTTTTCGGCGCGTTTGGGATCAATTTCTTTTTGATTCACCGTTACAAGTTTGGACTTCTGCTTTTGTTCGTGTCTATTGCCGGAGGAACACATACCGTGTTTTTTTGTTACAGCATTTCTCTTTTTGTTGCTTACCTGACAACACTGGATGGAAAGGGAAAACCTTTGAACATGAGATCGCCAGGCCTAAAACAAATTCGCTTCTGGCTGCTCCCCATCGCTCTGCTTGGGCTTCTGGTCGCCATATCCCGACTGTTGCAGGCTATGCATTAAACAAAGGACAAACCATGAACGCGAAGCCATTTGCTGTTTTGACTGGCGATATTGTCGCTTCCTCAAAAATAAAAGGGGATGACCTGCTTCAGATCCAGAATTGCCTGAAACGACAACTCGGATGGTTTCATCCGGAATGGTTGGCAGGAGGACCGTCATTTTTTCGTGGAGATGGCTGGCAACTCGCTGTCAATCAAGGAAATTATGCATTACGTATTGCGCTTTTTTCCCTTTGTGTCTTCCGCGCCAATGCTGCAGCGAGCAGAATTGCCATAGGGATTGGTACGGTAGAAACGCTGGTACCGGAAAATATTTCCATATCCCAGGGAGAGGCTTTCACTCTCTCTGGACGTCTTCTGGATCAGATGGAAGCAATCAAGGTCGCGTCTCGCCGTCCCACTCTGGATCTGGCTGTTACCCCAGAGGATCCGTATCGCAGCTTTGCTTATCGTACAGCTGGAGCCATCGTCAACAGTTGGAAGCCGCAACAGGCTCGGTTGGGATTGGAAATTTTGCAGGGAAAAAAACATGACAGCATTGCTCGTGATACCGGGATATCCCGTAACAGCATTTCCCGCTCCCTGACGCGCATGGCATGGCCGCATATCGAAGAGTTGCTGATTTTAGAAGAATCTTCAGCTCCGGCAATGTGATTAGAGCTGATTTTGGTAGCAAAATAAAAATGCTACCATTTTTGGTGACATATATATTAAAAAAATACAATTTAAGAAACAGGAGAAAAATAATGCAGTTTCAATTGAGTGAGACTTTTCAATTGTTGCTACTTGCCCATCTGCTGGCTGACTTTGTATTTCAATCCAACACAATGGCAGTCAATAAAATGCATTCCAATAAAGTTCTGTTTCTTCATGCTTTGATTGCCGGATTGACAACCTATGTAATTGTCTTCGATTTCACTGCCTGGGTTACGCCTTTGCTCGTCGTTGCCACGCATTGGGTAATCGATAAAATAAAAATTATTGTCATGGAAAAAAAATCTGAAACGATCAGCGGTGCACGGCTTTTCGTTATCGATCAATTGCGCCACATTGCCACGCTGTTTCTCATTATCATTTTCTCGTTTCTTCTCATCAATGTTTTCAATTTCAGCATAAGTCAACTTGAAATTGTCTGTTTTATTATTAT
>CALGPR010000508.1 GCA_937960425.1 uncultured Lentisphaeria bacterium | reverse complement strand
CCAACATCAGGAAACAAATGATAATAATAACCAAGACAAAGAATCAAGCTGACTGCTGCAGAGGCAGAAAGTGTCAATCCGATCATAAAGAGATCGTGACATTCCGTTTTCTGCAGAAGCCAAGCCAGAGGAATCCTGACGACGAAAGCGCAAATTACGCCCTGAAGCATCACGAAAACTGTCATTGCCCTCCCATTAAAATACCCGAGAAAACAGAATACAAACGGATAAATCAGGTGTTCAAATGCAGCGCCTTTGAGCATTCCCGCAGTAGCATTGACAGCTATTGGATTCTTATCAAATATCCCGGCAACCGCATCCCCCCAGAAAAAGGCAATGAGAAAGGAAATTATGCCGCAACTGAAAGCGCAAATTCTTCCGCGTTTTAACGCCAGAACAGCCCGGGCATGTTGTTTTGCCCCAATATTTTGTGCTACAAATGCAGACAATGCTGACATAAACGCAACAGGCGGAAGAATAAAAAAGGAAAAAACTTTACCTTCAATTCCCATAGCTACAGATGCCATTAACCCCATGGAATTAATAATTGCAGCCAGAATCATGAATGAAGCATAATTTAAGAGCTCCTGTGATGCAATCGGAATCCCGACTTTCAAAATTTCCCGCATGGCTGTCATGCTGTTAAAAAAATTTTTGCGAATATCGTGGATCGGTAACTTCGCTTTTCTCAGGAATTGAAGTGAGACCAAAACTCCAATCGCTTGTGCAATGACAGTAGCATACGCAGTGCCCTCTGCACCGGCACGAAGAATCCCGACAAAAAACAAGTCGCCAAGGATGTTGCAAACGCAAGCGATAAAAATAAAAAAGAAAGGCGCTTTAGAATTGCCGGCAGCTCGAAAAATTCCGGCGATAACATTGTAAGCAACGGTAAATACAATTCCGAAAGAACAAATTGAAATATATCCGACTGTTTTGTCAAACGCCGCTTCCGGGGCCCGCATCAGTGTTGCCAGAAGAGCAGCCCCGGGCACCATCATAGTAGTCAACCCCAATGCCACAATCCCGAAAAGGATAATTGCACCACTGATCGTCTGGGATGCACC
>CALGPR010000507.1 GCA_937960425.1 uncultured Lentisphaeria bacterium | reverse complement strand
ATGCTATTTCTTTTCCCTAAAACGACTTTCCCGTCACTGCCGGGGCTATAAACAGCATCTCTTACAACGTTCTTTTTCGTTCAAAAATCAGCAATCAACACGATGAAATCACCGCCAGATGCGTTTCATTCAATCGAACTCTCTCTCCTATATCTTGATAATATAAAATGGCTTTGTTGCACTTTCAATACAACCAGACACGGAAACTCTTCTTTTTTAACTAATTTTCAACAAACAGCGGCATCTTATTTTTTTCGGCATAATTCTTCAATCAAAGCGCGCAAAAACTGCAAAAACCGTTCGGCACCGTCAATTGAAAGTCGTTCTGCCGGAGAATGGGGATCAAGAATGTCAGGCCCGAAGGAAATCATCTGCAATTCCGGATTGATTCCCGCAAAGATTCCGCATTCCAATCCGGCATGGATAACTGTATTTGCCGGGAGTACACCAAACAATTTCTCATACACCCGATTTGCCGTTGCCAAAAGCGGTGATTCCTTCACCGGGCTCCACCCCGGATACGCACTGCTTACTTCAGAAATACCGCCAGCGGAGCCAAAATGCGCCATAACTTTTTGCGACGCCGCCTCGCGTTCGTCATCTACCAATGAGCGCTGGGAAGAGTGTACGCTCAAAACTCCTTCTTCCGTTTTGACAATTGCCAGATTGCTGGAAGTCTCCACCACCGGAAAGTCATTATTATAGGCAAAAGGCCCGTTGGGGCAATGAGCCAAAGCCGTTAAAATCGTATGTTGCTGCGCGCTATCCCATACCATTGTCGGAGTCTCTGTTTTTTCCAGTTCGATCTTCAGATTTTTTCCGGCATCGCCCAATCGAGCTGCAAACGCCATCTGCTTTTCTTGTAGAATATTTTGTACTTCTTTCCAATTCTCTTCGGGCACAGTGCCAACGCAGACGCATTCCCGCGGAATAGCATTATCCAGCGTTCCACCATCCAAAGATGCGACATGGCAAGGAAGCTCCAGCAACAGTTCCGCCATCAACGAATTAGCGTTGCCTCGCTTTTTATGAATATCACAGCCTGAATGCCCGCCCGGAAGCCCGATGAGCCGGATTGTTACTCCGACCCCTTCGGCGGGAACTAACCGCAAGGAGAAACGCGTATTGACTCGAGCTCCACCGGCACAACCGACAAAAAGCTCCCCTTCATCTTCTGAATCAAGATTGAGAAGATAATCCGCATCAAGCCAATCACCTGCGAGATTTCTTGCACCTTTCAGTCCGGTCTCTTCCTCTACCGTAAATACTGCACTGAGTTCGCCACACTGAACCGTGCGATCCAGCAACATAACCATCGCAGCAGCAACCCCGATCCCATTGTCAGCCCCCAGAGTCGTTTTTCCTCCGGTTTCCAGAAACGCGCCATTGCGGATCGGGGAAATTGGAGTCGAAGTAAAATCGAAATCTGGATCGTTGCTTTGCGGAACCATATCCAGGTGCCCTTGAAGAATCAAACGCGGGGCGTGTTCCATTCCATTCACAGCCGGCCGCACAATCCTGACATTTCCAGCCGCATCTTTCTCGGCCTGCAACCCGTGAATCCGGGCAAAGTCGCAAAGCACATTTCCCAGCTGCATTTCATTCCCGGAACAATGCGGAATCCCCGCAATCAAAACAAACATATCCCACATGGGACCAGTCAAAGTATTCATTCTGTCACCCGCTATCTTTTTGATCCTGAAAACTGTTTATTCTCCCGATTCAGTCAGCAAAACCCGAATTCCGATTTCAGACGGCTCGTCAACGCTTCGACCAGACATTCCGGAGCAGATGCGCCTGCGCTGATGCCTATCACCAACGCATTATCAACCATTTCCGGCATCAAATCAGAAGCGTCATCGAGTAAAAATGCTTTCACCCCGGCAGCTGCAGCAATTTCCCGCAATCGATTTGAGTTGGAACTTCTCGCAGAGCCAACAATCAGCATAACATCCACTTGCCGGCATAGCTCCCGCACCGCCTTTTGGCGTTGATTGGTCGCATAACAGATATCTCCTTCGCCAGTCAACTTGCCAAACCGTTTCCGTAAGGCGTCAACCACTGGAGTAATCTCTTCGGAACTGAGCGTCGTCTGGGTAATAAAACCAACTGGTTGCCCAGGAGATGGAGTGGGAAGTGCTGCTACATCATCGACTCCCTCAACAAGATAGATTCCCGGCCGTTGCCCTAATGTCCCGATACTCTCCGGGTGATTTGCATGACCGATCAGAATGGTAAAAAAACCGGAGTCAACCAGCTCTGCCGCCCGTTTGTGCACCGCTTTGACCAGCGGACACGTTGCATCCGTTACCCGCAACTGCTTTTTTACCGCCTCAGCTTCAACTTCCGGAGACACCCCATGGGCACTGAAAACACAATCTGTACCGTCAGGAAC
>CALGPR010000506.1 GCA_937960425.1 uncultured Lentisphaeria bacterium | reverse complement strand
GGAATGGACATTGATTTCCCAAAGCCAAAAATCTCACTCCGACAGGCTGCTAGCAGTTGGTCCTTGTGCAACTTCTGCCGGAGTCGATATAAAAGTGCGTGGTTTCACGTAAACGCCAAGCATGATATATCTTTTAATGGTAATCCTATCTTCTGTATTATCTCAAATAGACATGGATGAGGCATCATTAGTATATGAACTTGAGAAAGAGTAGCTCCGAGAAGCTCAACAGCTCCGGTTCCCACAAGATGAACTCCAAGGAGTCTACCATTTCCCGAATAAACTCCTATGCCGAAACCATTTTCGGTAGGATGTTCTACTGCATAGCGGCCGGAGAAACACAACGGAAACTGTTTTTCAAAAGCAGATGGATCCTTTTTTTGAGCCTCAGCCAACGCCAAGCCCGCTGTGGCTATCTCTGGATCAGAAAAGATTACATGCGGAATCCAAGAATAATCAACAATATCTGACTTTCCCAATATCTGATTTACTGCCGCTTCGGCTTCCCGTTCGGCAACCGGAGCGAGAAAATACCTGCCTGCCGCATCCCCGATAGTAAATGTCCCATCCGGACACTTGAGGGTTGCATCAATGGCAGCTGGGCCTGAAAGAGCCTCCCAACCGCAAGCCAACAGCAGCCGGTCAGTTTCAAAATGAGTCCCATCGTTAAGTGTAATCCATTTTTCACATATATCGGTTATTCGGGAATCCAATGCAAACCTTATTCCGCGTTTTTGCAGGCTCTTTAAAAGAAAATCCGATAGTCGTGGATCAAGTTTACCACCGATGCCTGACGCTTGCTCGACAATTGTGACATCAGCTCCGGCACTCCGGTAAAAAGTTGCAAATTCTATTCCGATCGTGCCGCCGCCAAGAATCAACAATTTTGCCGGGATCTCCGGCGTGGCTAAAATCCCACGGGGCGTCACTGCCAAACCTGACCTTAGCGCGTCCTGCAACCCCTGAATTTGTGGAATACGGGGCTTTCCTCCCGTCGCCCGGATTAAGTTCTTCCCCAAATATTGTTTGCCGGCAACATTGACCGCAAATCCGGATTTACTCTTGCCGATAAATCCGGCTTCACCTCTGATAATTTCCACACCCGCTTTCTGCAACCGTTGTTGCAATGCAGCGCGGAGCCGCCTAATTGTTCCCTCTTTACGACGCCAGAGAACATGCGGATCAAGGCGTAAATTATCCGCACTTACGCCGAACATCGGCGCATCATATTTCATACGGTCATGCAGCCGGGCCGCATACTGCAAAGTCTTGGTCGGGATACAGCCGTGATTCAGGCAAACGCCTCCGAGTTCTTCCTTCTCGAACAAAGCAGTTTTGAGACCGTTTGCCGCGGCATATTTCGCAGCCCGACAGCCACCGGGCCCTCCGCCGATCACCAATAGATCATAGTTCATATATTGTTTCGCCCCGATTGAGAGTCTGCATATCCCAAGTCCATTCCGGACGCCGATATTTATGTTCCGCCAGTTTGACCGCGGCATCCCATTCCTGTGCGGAAATTTCACTGCAATATGACTGATCAAAATATTTCATCAATTTTTGTTTTAAAGCTAAAGTGAACTCGGGAGCTGTATAGGAACCATTCAGGAAATCCAATATATTACCGATCCGGCTTCGCACTGAATTTACGCAATGCCGGGCAAGTTTCTCGGTCGGCGGCGTTAAAATGTAATCAAACATATCCAGATTCGCATTGATTAGAATGCTGCCATGAAAAAGCCGTCTGTTATTCACCAGGCATTGTGCTGTACCTGAAATCTTTTTACCGTGAATGACAATATCATTGCGCCCGGACCAGAGTGCCGGCAGATTAAATTCAATCAAGCTTTCCAATAAAGGCTGAATGCAATCTTGAATTGGCTTCCGGGCTGAAGTAATGAAGCTGAAATTGAGATTTCCCCAGTCATGGTATACGGTGCCGCCACCGCTGATACGGCGGATGACTTTTATGTCGTGGTTCTGAATATATTCCCTGTCAACTTCACAATGGGCATTCTGGTTGCGACCGATTATCACGGAAGGCGAGTTCTGCCACAGCATAAAGACATCATCATGGTTTGTTGTGAGCAAAATTTCTTCCAATGCCAGATTGAGTTCCGGTTCAGTTCGACCATGACAGATAAAACGCATATGATTTCACAATGTTTCAAAATATCGTTGATAAGCAGCAGGAGACATCCAATCGGCAGCCTGCCACTCGGGAGTAATAATTTGGCAGAGCCAGCCGTCATTCTCAGGAGAATGATTGAGTTTATCTTGGGAAGACTCCAACTCTCGGTTCACAGTCAAAAGTTTCCCTGATATTGGAGAACGAATCTCCCAGGCGATTTTAACGGACTCCACACATGCAATAGAATCATCGGCGTTCAGAAAATCTGAAGCCTGAAATGTCAGAAATGTAATTTCCCCCAATTGGGAAATTGCATATGAAGTCAATCCCAGAACCACAATGCCATCTTCGAAATCCAGCCACAAATGCTCTTTGGTATAAAGCCTCATGAAAGCATCCTCCGAAAGTTGGGCGTTTTACTGCTCTCACAATACTGCCGTATACGAAAAAATGCAAGTGATTAAAATAAGGGTACCTCTATTTATTCAAGGATAAATTGAGATACGGCTGGCAAAAAAAGGAATATC
>CALGPR010000505.1 GCA_937960425.1 uncultured Lentisphaeria bacterium | reverse complement strand
TTTCCCGTGCAAAAATGGAAATGGAAAAACTGCAGGCTGAACGCATCGTTCCGGCAGAAATTAACAAACGTCAAATTGAAATCGCTGCGGAAGCAGAAGCAGAAAAGCGCCGCCGCGAAGCGCGAGGGGAAGCTGATGCCATCTTTGCCAAACTGGAAGCAGAAGCCCGTGGTAACTTTGAACTTCTAAAAGCCAAAGGAGAAGGGTTCAATACTATTATTGCTGCCTGTGGCAAAGATACTGACGCGGCGTGCAGAATGCTTTTGATCGAAAAGTTGCAGGATCTGGTAGCGCTCCAGACCGAAGCAATCAAAAATATCAAGATCGACAAAGTTACTGTCTGGGACAATGGGAAAAATACCGATGGGAAGACCGCCACGGCGAATTTCCTCAGTGGCATCATGCAAAGCCTTCCGCCACTGCATGACGTTGCCAACATGGCCGGGCTTGAGTTGCCGGACTACCTCGGCAAAGTCAAAGATTCCGGCTCGGAGCCTCCAGTGGCTGCTGCTACCGCGGAACCTGCTGCGGAACAGCAGAAAAAAACAAATACAGTTAAAGCATAAATGGACATTTGAATCAAATCCCTATGCCGCCCGGTCAGACGGGGCGGCTTTTTCGCAGAAAACGCGCTATGAACCATCGACAAACCATTGTAATGTTCGCCGCTCACCCGGATGATGCCGCTTGTGGTTTTTCCGGAACGGCAATCCGCTTGAGCCGTGACTACAACATTGAAATCGTTTGCGTTACGCGAGGCGAACGCGGCACACAAAAATCCTTAGAGGAAAATGCCGTGATTCGCACAGCAGAAGAAGAAAAAGCCGCCCGTCTGATGAATGCTCATGTAACTTTTCTCGGAGAAATTGACGGAGAGGTCTTTGCCGGCCGAGAGGCCTGTTTCAAAGCAGCGGCAATTCTGGAGGCATTTGCTCCCATCCGAGCGGTTTTCACCCACTGGCCACTCGACGCTCATCCCGATCACACAGCAACAGCAGAAATCGCGTTGAAAGCATGCTGTCTGGCAAATATTACACCAGAATTTTATTA
>CALGPR010000504.1 GCA_937960425.1 uncultured Lentisphaeria bacterium | reverse complement strand
CCGGAACGTATGCCATTGATGACTATGTGATTGCCGACGGGAATAACGGCGGCAATTACGATATAACCTTCAATCCCGGAACTTTTGTCATTACGCAACGAACTCTTACAGTTATAACGGATGATAAAGACAAATATGTTGGTCAGGAGGATCCGGACTTTACCTATAAAGTTATCGGCGATCTTGTCGGAACTGATAAAATCACTGTCGATCGCACGGATCAAAGTGAAATCCCTGGTGAGTATGCAATTGATGAAGTAATTGTCGAAGATGGTAATGGCGGGCAGAATTATCAGGTAATTGTTGATCCGGGAAAATTAACGATTCGGGAAATCTCAATTGCAGCCTTCAATATCGATAAGGAGCATCAAGAAATCGATGAACCTGTATGGGAATTGGAACATTTTGTACGCGAAACTGCGGAATTGAAGGATAGAATAGATGCAGCCCTGGAAAATATCTCCTTAAGGAAAATTGACGCCGGAGACATTCCGGATGGAGAATCTTCCTTATTGGAGCTTTCAGACGGGGGAGCATTTCGGGAGTCTGTGGAAGTACCGGATATTTTCCAAAGCGGTTTTGATCGTTCTATCGAAGAATTACTGGCGATCTGACAATGCGTACTCAAATTATTTTATCCGCAATTCTGCTCATGGCCGCTTCCCTGTTGGGAAGCGACCGTTTTGTTGCTCTGCCGGATAGTTACGTTGCTATTGTTACACCACTTCGGGAAGCTGTAATTTCTTCCGCAGTCACTGGAAATGTCGGTGAATATCAAGTGGCGGACGGTGTCTATACAGAAAAAGGAGCCGTGATTGTAACATTGGATGATCGCGAATACCAATCGTTGGCGGCAAAGGCAAAAGCTGTTTTTAATGAGGCAGAAGCACAATACAACTATTCGCAGAAGATGCACGAGGGCAATTTAGCGCTTGCGCAAAAGCAGATGTGCAGCGAGCAGGAGCTGGCACGGACGCAGCTGGAATTAGAACTTGCTGCTGCCAAGCGTGACAGCGCCAAGGCAGATTATGACAATGCTCTGTTAGAGCTGGAACAGTGTACCATCACGATGCCTTTTGCCGGACGGATCGTTGAACGCTTTGTCAAATCACATGAGTTTGTGCGCCCAGGAATGCCGTTATTATCTGTTCTTGACGACACTCAAGTTTATGCTGTGGTTTTTTTGCCGTTACACTATCGCTCTGCTTTGCAGTTGGAGCAGACTTTGCATTTCCAATTTGAAAATGTTCCAGGAATTTTCGCTGGGAAAGTTGAATTTATAGCGCCTAAAGCTGATGCTGCGACAGGAAATTTTGAAGTTCGTGCCCGGATTGATAATTCTCAGGGCTTGTTAGTGTCAGGTATGTCCGGTGAGTTGCTGAAAGACGGAGCCGGAGAATGACACAAAACAATACCGAAGTTGGAGAACTTCGTTCCAGACTGAATCTTCTGGGAAGAATTTTAAAGGTCGCCCAAGCTGCGTTTACCGCCGGTACAGAAGAAGAACTTTCGCTCTATATTGTCAACGAAAGCGTTAAGTTTTTTAATGCAGAAAATTCATACCTCTTTGAACGTTCCAGAAGTAAACTACTGGCAGTCTCTCATGCCGTTGAGATCGTTCCGACAGAAAGTGCACGTGCGTTGACACGAATGTTGAACCAACTGCCTGCGGTGGTCGAGCCGTTTATCGCAACAGAAAATGCGTTGCCGGAAAAATGGAACAATGATGACTGGAAAATTTTTTCCGGTGAAGACAAAAAAGCAGCAATAATTGTTGAACTCACCTCTTCTCATTCCGGTATTCATTACCTGTGGGTACTTGTTTTTACTGATGTTGTGGCAATTGCGGATTTGTCTTCTGCATTATCTGCAGCAAAGGTACTTGGCAGTTTTTTTTCTGAAGCACTGGCGCGTTTTGCCGCAATGCCGGGAAATGGAAAGCGTTGGCTTTATCGATTTGTCGCGGGAAAAAAAAGAAAAGTTGCTTTAATTATTTTAATTTTGTGTATCGGAATTCTTTTTATTCCGATTCGTGACAATGTCAGCGCGCCTCTGGAATTGAAAGTCCAGGATGATCATGTTGTTTTTGCTCCATTTACGGGAACTTTACGAAAAGCTTATGTGATTGAAGGAGAAAATGTTAATAAAGATGCTCCGATTTTAGAGTACGATCGGGAAGAAGGAGAATTGAAATTACTCCAGGCAAGCAGCAGATATGAGACCGCAAAACTGCGGAGTGAAGTTGCCCGAAAGCAAGCTTTACGCAATAAAGAAGCTCTCGCTGATGCAGAATTATTGGCACTTGATGCTGTAAGTGAGGCTGCGGAAATGAAATTAATGCAATGGTATGTCGATCATTCTGTTTTGAAAGCTCCTGCGGCGGGGAGAGTTTATTATGCCGATCCCGACAAATTATTGAATCGTGTTGTTCAGCAAGGCGAGCGCCTTTTTGAGATTGTTCCAGAGGAAAATGCTCTGATTGCAGAAATTTTTCTCAATGAAAAAGATGGTTCTGTATTGGCAACACCGGAAAATCTTGATTTTTCTTTGTATCTACACAATCGGCCGGAATCTGTTCTGTCTGGAAAAATTGTTGCAACAAGCCCCCGTGCCATACCGCTTGGGCCCAATCAATATGGGTATCGTATTCGTATAGAGTTGGATCAAGATTGCTATGGGAGTGGATCACAGGCGTTATATGCAGGAATGCGGGGAGTTGCCCGATTGTATGGAAATCGTATTAGCATCGGTTACTACCTGTTTAGAAACCTTCTTTTCTGGTGGCGGAATTTATGAATGGCGAGCAGGAAATTTTCGGCCCGTTACGTAAAGACCTGAAACTAATTGTCGGTAACGGAGATGGAAAAATTTTACTTTTTGATCCACTTACTGACCGATATTATTCTTTAGATGCTCCAACTGTGGCAGTGGCAAAGGCATTGGCGGTTTCCCGCACACTTGCTGAATTGAAAACTATGCCCGATGTTGGAGAATATTCGGACCGGGAATTGAAAAAAGCACTGCTCTTTTTAAAATTGTCTGGACTTCTGGAGTTGACGACCGGAGAAAGTGTCAAAATGGCATTACTGGGACGTGCGAAGAAGCGGGCAATGTGGTGGAAACAAATTCTATCGAGCTATCTTTGCTTACAAATTCCTCTCCTTAATCCGGATCGTTTCTTGACAAAAACTTTGCCATTGGCGAAATTTTTCTTGCATCCGCTTGTGTTGATGATTTTTATTGCGGGAGCAATTGTCGGGTATTTGAATCTCTTCCGATATGGTGCGGCATTGGGAGAATCTTTCTTGCGATCTCTTACAATTACTGGAGTTGGAGGATATTTGTTTGCCGCTGTTATTGTCAAAATCATTCACGAACTTGCGCATGCGTATACTGCAAAAAAATATGATGTTCCGGTGCGCCGTTTCGGCATCGGTTTTATTGTTTTTTTTCCACGTTTGTATACCGATGTTACAGACCTGTGGCGAATTTCTGACCGGAAAATTCGTATGGCAGTTGATGGAGCGGGAATTTTTACCGAGCTTGTTATTGGCGGATGGGCAGCATTGGTGTGGAGTATTGCCCCCCCAGGAGGGGTCAAAGTTGTTGCTTTTTATCTCTTTGCTGTCGGCGCGATGGGAACTTTGCTTGTGAATGGAAATCCGTTGATTAAATACGACGGTTATTTCTTCTTAATGGATTTTCTGGGGATTGACAATTTACAGCAAAGGGCCAGATGTGCATTTCGTTCTTTATGGTATCGCCTGGTCGGACTGAGTATGCCTGACGAAGAACAGCAACAAGGAGGCGCTCTGGTTATCTATGCAATCTGTTCTTTTTTCTATCGGCTTTTTCTTTACACAGCCATTATCTTTATTGTTTACCACAAATTCACCAAGGTAATCGGAATCGTACTTTTTGCACTCGAAGTTTTTCTTCTGATTATTTTTCCCCTGCACACAGAACTGAAGTTATTGAAGCGAGCATCTTGGCGACCGGGCAGAAAAATTCCGGCTCTTATTGTATTGTGTTTCCTCGCTGCTTTGTGCCTGTTGCCATTACCGTGGCCTGCCAGACTTCCGATGGAAGTAATATCGGAAGAAACTGAATACGTTATTGTACGTGAAGGGGGGTATCTTGAGCAAATTTTACCGGATGGAGCAACTGTTCACGTTGGCGAACCTGTTTTTTCAAGTTCCAATGTTGAGTTGACAACTGCAAATGCTCAGGCAAACGTTGCTGTAAAAAGTGCAGAACTGGCGTTAGCGCAATCTCAG
>CALGPR010000503.1 GCA_937960425.1 uncultured Lentisphaeria bacterium | reverse complement strand
GTGCAGAACTTTTTCTGCCCAACTTTTTGTCTGCCTGTGCTCCCGGCTTTCCCCCTTCCTACTATAATCTTGCCGGAGATACAGGTGACTATGCCTATTATTATGAACAGATTCAAATCCATCCCGACTTGATTGGGGAAATGAAACTGATCGGCGAACACTATTATCCTGAATGGTGCAATCGTGATATTCACGAAAATACCATCAAGTCTGCCGATGCCAATCGCCTGGATTTTCTTGCAGCTGCTGCAGCAAAAGGATTGGACAAAGAAGCGACGGAAGAAGCGTGGAAACAATTTGAAACATTTTATTCCGCCTGTGAGAAATACACTTCTCAGGTGCGGCAAAAAGCCAGTAACAGTGTCGTTGATAAAGTTCCCCAGCTGCCTGAATCAATTGACGAGTTTCAAGAATTTTACCTCTATACCTACGGACTTCTCGAAATCAATCTTGATGAAAAGAACACATTTCCCGCGGCCTGGCAATCCCTGCTGGAATTACCGCCGGAAGACCGTCATTACCGAACGACCTGGGTAAAATACATGCAGGTAATCCTGGCAAAAAATTTCTCTGACACTGATGTGGCATTAACTGACTTTCGCAAAACACTCGATGCTGGATTTGCCGACACACTTGCGTTGGAAGCAGCGGTAATCCGGAAACTCGTCCGTCGCGATCCAGAAACCGGATTACGATACTACCCATTAGCACTGGTTGCCTTGGAAAGAAATGCAGAGTTTCAAAAAAATTTACGGGATGATTTCGGTATCTGGTCTAAACCATATTGGCTGGAAAAACATCCGAAATTGTTTTTTTCCCTGCTGACCGATAAAGTCGGCCGTGAAATTGCCACGGTATTAAAGCCGGAAATGGTTGTCAGTATGATTTTCCCTGCTGTTGAAGAAACAGCGATATTGACAGCAGACCGTCAAGCCTGGCGGCTTTTTGAGTCGGGCAACCTCGAACTCTCGCGAGAACTGCTGGCGCTTGCCCCGGAAGATTCACTGATTCGTTTGTTTCTGGAAGCAAGATTTGCCCGCATTGATGGAGATTACGAAAAGTCAGCCGTTTTCCTGCGCCGTTTTCTGGCAGTATATCAGAAAAGCGGCAATCTTCCAGCCGGTTTTACTGGTAAAGATGTCAATTTGGCCCAGTATGTAAACGGGATGTTGGGAGTCGTTCGCGTTCAGTGCGGAGATTTTCAAGAAGCACTATATGGTTTTCTCGAAGGGAACAGCTGGTTTGATGCCGCCATTGTCGCCGAAAATTACCTGACGACGGATGCATTAAAAGAGTTTGTCGATTCTCATCCGCATATTAACCAAATAAACCACTTGAAATATCTTCTGGCCCGCCGTCTGATGCGGGAATACCGTCCGAGAGAGGCAGGACAATATTTTGAAGGTGAAGAAATAGAAAAAGCATACCATCGCTACATCCAATTAAGTGAACAAGCTAACGACTATGAAAGTTCCCAAAATGAAAGGGCACTGGCGTTATTTCATCTGGCCATACTGATGGAACGGTATGGAGACAGCCTCTTTGACAGTGAAGAGCTATTGATGCCGGATTGCCCGAACACTTCTCATACAGTTGATTTTCTCCTGCCTGCTCACTGGGGTCAGGATGCCAGTACAAAATATAACGATTTTTTATGTCAAAACATTCCTCAGAAAATCCAGCCACAACATCACGAAAGAATTCGGGCAGCTGCCTTTGCGCAACGTGCGGCGCAAATAGCCGATGACCAGGATCTGGTAATAGCTTCTTTATGGATGGGAATGTTTGTATCTCGCCGTCAGGATCCGCTTTGTGCTGAAGGGTTTTACCGTTCTCTATGTGATCAGTTTCCACACTCTGCTGCCAAGCAGGCAATTGAAGCAAAATGGCTGCCGAAACCAGTATTGAAACGTTATTTAACTGTTTTTGAAGACCGATTACGGACGTTGACGCTGGAAGAGGTCAAAAGCATGGTACAGGAACTTTCTAACCAGCTTGGCAAGCCACAGGAAACAGAAAGGGAGAACCCGGATCATTCTCCTTCAACCACCTCATAAAATCAATGGATTGTTTTTTGTTACAAGTAAGAAAAGCAGGAGAGATCAATGAATTCAGAGAAAGGATTATTGTACAATTTTACCGGAAATGGCAAAGGAAAAACTTCAGCGGCACTGGGAATTGCATTGCGGGCGTTAGGTTGGAATTGGAAAATTGCTGTTCTGCAATTTTTGAAAAGTGACATGGAAACTGGGGAGCAACGTTTTTTTCGAAAATATTTCCCTGATGTCATCTTTGAGGACTTAGGACTTGGATTAACCAATATTCCCGGTGATCATAGTGGTTATGCCTCGTGAGGCTGGGAAAAGGCTCGGGAAATGCTTCAACACTTTGACGGGGAGTTGTTAATTCTGGATGAATTAAATGTTGCACTGGCTTTGGGATATCTTGATCCGCAAGAAGTAGTGCAAGCGTTACGAAATCGCCAGGAAAACCTGAATGTCGTCATTACCGGACGTAATTCTCCACCAGAGTTGCTGGCAATTTCCGATCTAATTTCCGACATATCAGAAATTAAACATCCTTTTCAGCGCGGCGTGATGGCCTGTGAGGGATTGGATTTT
>CALGPR010000502.1 GCA_937960425.1 uncultured Lentisphaeria bacterium | reverse complement strand
GTATGGCCTCGATACTGAAAGGTAATATTCTGTAAATTCCCGGAAGCAATTTTTTTTGCATTTTCTTCTAATTCCCGTAATGGATCCAGAAACTTTTGTGCGCGGTACCATGCCCAGAATAGCAGCAGGAGCAATAAAGCACCAGCACTGCCCCATTGCCAGAAAGCGGTTTCTCCGATAGAATCCGCGAACTGTCGTTCCAACGATTCCCGTTTCGTCCCTACTGTGTTTTTCGCCCGTTGCAACGCCTCTTCCATTGCCGAGGCATCAAATCTTAACACAACAAATGTATCTGTCCCGTTGGCAGAAGTTACCGGGCTGATTAAATTTAACATCTTATCATGTCCAATTGCCACTAACCCATTTTCAATTTTTGATTGCATCAGCAGAGAAGTAAACTGAGGAGGCGCCATAAGCATATTGCCTGGATAGCGTTTCCCGCCCCACTCTCCGTCGGCAGAGTGGGTCCAGTACTCTACAAAGCGTAGTTCTGGCCATTTTGCAGCAAGGTCTTGAAATACTTTCAGTCTTGCCTCTGGAGTCGAAGCCTCTGCAGCCTTCTGGACAAGAGGACTGCGATTGATCGCGTCAGCTTCTTTGCTTAAAATTGTCCATATCGTCGCAAGTAGTGTCTTATCCGCCTGTTCAAAAATATACTCTCCCCGTTTTTGAAATCGTTTCCAGTACAATGCATTTTCTCGATTTGCCAATACGCCGAGTGCAGCAATTCCCAGCAAAGGAATCCCGATAAAGAACAAAAAGACAGATTGTCGAATACTGCGTCCAGACAAAAAAACTCTCATTGTTCTGCCTCCTGCGTTCCGTGCCATTCGACTGTCAGTATTCCAGAATTATCGCTTGCCGAAATATCCCCGAAATTGAAATGGACCAGACGGTGTTGGGAATTCAAAGAAGGCAACGATTTTATTTCCTGTATTCCCTCTGGTCTGGCATACTTCAGCTGAATGACATTCCCATTTCGGTGAAAAAGCAATAAAATTGCCTTCATTTCTGTTCCTTGAAGTACAGGATCATTCTCCCATTCGTCGCACATCCGACGAAAAAAATCTTCTTCATTTACCGCACGGATCGCTGCATGTTCAAAAAGAGCGGACAATACAGCAAGTTTCAATGATGCGTCTCCCCAATCGCCGGAAATTACACCGGTAATAACCGCCCACACATCCTCATTGAAACGACAATAATCGTAGAATTCTCCGGGCATCGTCATTTTTTCTGGCGAAACAGTAACTCGTAAAAAATCCGCCACATCAATTGCAGCATCAGGCAAAAGTGATTCTCGAATTTTTCGTGCATCTGCAAGTTCCTGAGCTGCCGCAGCACGGGCGGAAGCTTCAGAGGCAATTCGATCAATGGCGTTAACCAATTGATCATTCATAATCCGGAAGGCTTCAGACAATTCTCGAAATTCCCGTTCCTTGCCGGACAAATCTACAGCACCGGTAAAATCTCCCTTCCCCATTTGTTTGACCATTTTCGCAAGCTGTTCCAGTGGGATAGAAAAGTGCCGGGCAGCTTTCCCGGCAAGAAAAAAAGTGACTGTACCCACAACAATTGCACCGATCACGAAAGAAACCAGGTGCCACTCTTCGTCCTGCTTCTCTGCTTCGGCTGCAAGCGCTGAGTGAATATTTTGCTGTAATGAAGCCATCAACAATTCAGTGGATGGCAATTCCCGTTCTTCAGCATCAACAGCGCCGGCTCCAGAGAGAAAATAATGGTCAAATTCCCATGCAAGAGCTTCGCTGTAAGCCTGAAAGAGATGAACTTCACTGGCTCTTTCTCGTTCTCGCGTCAGCAGAAGATTCAATAACGTCAAAAGGAAAAAAACTCCAATCGATAACGCTAAGGGCGCCGCAACATTACGAAATAATGTTTTGTGAATCTCCATTATATGCGGCCTCCCTCTTTGAGTCTCTCAGTCAATGCCGAGAATCTGTTTTCTCTGCGGACGTTATTTACTGCCATCGCGACGGCTTTAGAACTACCAATTAAAATCAGTAATTTTTTTGCGCGGGTCATTGCCGTATAAAGCAAATTGCGCTGAAGCATCATAAAATGTTGAAAGAGTATCGGCAGAATCACTACAGGGAATTCACTTCCCTGCGATTTATGCACTGTCACAGCGTAAGCCCAGACCAGAGCATCGGCAGCATCAAACTCGTATTCTACCTGCCGAGCTTCATCAAACGTAACAGAAAATTTTCGCTCATGAAAATCGGCCCGCGAAATAATTCCGAAATCGCCGTTAAAAACCCCTTTTTCATAATCATTAGCAATCTGCATTACTTTATCGCCGACTTTGAATGAACGTTCACCGACTTGAAATGCGGGAATATCGCTCCCATTCAGTTTAGCCTGAATGGCGCTGTTCAAATTAATCGCACCGCAAATTCCTCGGTTCATGGGGGTAAGAACTTGAATTTCCGAAACCGGATCAAACCCGAAACGTCCAGGAATGCGTTCAGCCGTCAGTTTCAAAATCAACTCGACA
>CALGPR010000501.1 GCA_937960425.1 uncultured Lentisphaeria bacterium | reverse complement strand
CTACGGCGTTATACTTTTCATGTGTCTCCGGCAGTTTCCATGCGTTTTGATGATCCGATGAATCCTTTTGCAGAAGATGAAGAAAAATCGCTGGCATTCAGTGGCCGTAATGACGAGGCAGTTGCGTATGGTCTGCTGACCGGAAGTTTTTTCCCGGACGGGACAGCATCCGTGAAACGCCTGATTGTCAAGGCAGGGAAGCAGGAAGTTCTGATTGGAGTTTCCCCTTTGACCGGCCAGACGCAACGCACTGTGATTTCTGATGAATTGTTGCAGGAACAAAAAGATGATGAATTCCTTACGGAACAACAATAAATACTCTTTTACACTGATAGAAGTGGTAATTTCGCTGGGGATTCTAACGCTGGTTGCCTTTGGCGCTGCTGCTCTGATGGCTCAAGCGAAGGTTCGTAGTATCAAGGCAGAGCGGGATTTGATCGAAACCCATATTTTCGGGCAGGCGATGGAGTATTTTTTGTTGGATATGGAAGCAAAGGAGATTCCAGAAGAATATTTTCCCTATCCGGATTATTCCGTTGAGCGGGACTTTGAACGTGTGGATGACCTGCCGAAAGATATGGAGCCCGATAGAGAAAACTGGTCATTGGTCAGAATGACTGTTGAATTGAGTTACCAGGGAACAGTTGTTCGATCCATTACGGTAGAATGTATTGCTGATTCCGAGGTGTTGCTGAAATGATGAAGATCCGTCGTCATTTTACCTTGTTGGAAATGTTGTTGGCCATGACGATTTTCATGCTGATTGCAGTGATATTGGCGATGACACTGCACAGTGCGGTTTTTGGTTGGCGCAGGATGGATGGGCACCATAACCGGGTACGATCGATGCGGGCTTTGGAAGGCTTTGTTGACAATGCCTTCCGCCATGCGATGGCATTTACCTACCCGGAACCTCTGTCCGGAACCAAATTTTTTCTTTTCGATGGACGCGAGGAGAGTTTATTTCTGGTTTATCCCAAACATATTTCCATTGATGGTGACGGCGCATTGATGTTTTGCAATATTTTCCTTGAGGAAGATAAAATCATTGCCGAATATTTGCCGACTCCCTGGTTCCCTCCGGAAATTGTCGAACGGCCGGATGAGTTGGTCACAGAGCGGGAAATTCTTTTGGACGGAGTAAAAGCGCTTCAATTTCAGTATGGATATATTATTGGTGGAAATCTGGAATGGGAAGATACCTGGGAGGGAGATCAGCATGATGTTTTGCCGCAGGCAATCGTGATGGAAGTAACTTTTTTAGATGATACGAAAGAGGTCTGGTTGCGGCGTCTTGGGGGGAATACCTTTTATGTCAGTTCCAAACGGGAGAGACAGCAATGAAGAGAAAACGGAAACAGGAAGGTTCCGCGCTGGTGATTGTCGTTGCGGCATCCATGATTATCCTGCTGCTGGTTACCGGAATTGTCGCTTTATCACAATCCAGCCGGCTGATGTCTGTTTCGACGCGGGAAATGCAGGAAGCATATTACTTGCAGGAATCTGTCGTTGCAAGAACTTCCTGGATGTTGTTTCAAGAGATGGAAAATTATCCGGATCGGAGCGATTTGACTCCCGATGAGACTGAGTCCATTTTTGATGAATTGGAACGGTGGGGGGCAAATGGTTTCCTTCATACTGTATCAATCGGTGATGTTGAATTTGATGTGAAAGTCACAGACTACAATAGCGGTATGACTTTTACAACCTCGACGCCAATCAATGAACTGGATTATATGGAATCCCGGTTGAAAGTGAAAGATGATTCTGCGCTGATCGACCGGTTTGAAATATTGCGTAACCGGATGGAGGATGCCTGGGACTCGGATGACTTTACTGGAGATGATGGATTGGAATATAAGGAATATGAAGATGTTGGAATTTATTATATGCCGCGAAATGAATTTCCGGAGCGGCGGGAGGAGTTGGAATACTTGCCGGGAATTACCGAGTTTTTCCCATTAGACAGCCAGGGGCGGCTGAGTTATTTTCAATTGTTACTGCCGAATCTCTCTGACTGGCAAGACCGGGGGAAGCCTCAACTGTTGAGCATTTCCGACCAGTTATTATATGATCTGCTGGATTATGAGGAGTATAGTGAACGGTCGGTTCGGGAAATGATGGAAAAGATTCGTTCCCGGGAACTGTTGGTTTCCGAAGCAGAAGAATCCAATCCTGATCTGTTCCAAACATTTGATGAACTGTTTTCGCTGCAGGAGTCCGGGTATTATCGACTGGAAATTACTCCGGCGGACAACAGCGGGTTGCCGAAACGAATGTTGGAGGTGATTCTTCATATCCCGACAACCCCGGCTACGGCAGATACCCCGGCTACGTTTACTTTTTCATTTGATATGACAAGCCCCTGGTATTGGCGGTATTACTGAACTACTTATGCAGAAACGTCCCTAAATGTTTGTTTTTTTTATTTTTTGCACTTGCAACTCTTAAGCGGTTTACTATATTACTTTCAAATAAAGTGACAGTCGAAAAAGTTCTTTTGTATTGTCAAGGGACGTCGCAAATAAAGAGGAAAACAAATTGGGGCAGGAAAAATTAAAAATTCGCGATATTGCCGCGTTGGCAGGTGTGTCTACTGCTGCAGTGTCCGCGGTACTGAATAATCGGCCGAAAGTAAGTGCGGCAACGAGGAAACGCATC
>CALGPR010000500.1 GCA_937960425.1 uncultured Lentisphaeria bacterium | reverse complement strand
GTTGCTGAAGTTGCTGCTGCGCCTGCAGAAGAGGCAGTTGCTGAAGTTGCTGCTGTGCCTGCAGAAGAGGCAGTTGCTGAAGTTGCTGCCGCTCCAAGCACCCATCCCATGGTCTTTACTGGACGGATTATGAAACTTGCTTCTGATGTTGAAGGTATTTCTTATGTAGCGGTTTCTTTGTTTGAAGGGAAATCGCGAGTGATTTGCGCTCTTCGTGGAGATAATAATGCTTTCGAAGCAATGTTGAATCATGACTTTGTTTTTTTAGGTGACGCAGAGCAGAATAATAAGCTCAATGTCCCAATTATGAATGTTCATAACATGTCACCCGCGCCAGCAACAACATTAGCGACAAGTCATATTTTTGACAAGCAGAACCAAGTAAACGTTTCAGGAAACCTTGTCGCACTTGCCCATAACAATAGCAATTTACGTTATGCGCTTCGAGAAAAATCCGGCAAAGTGGTTTGCTACCTTGCTGGAGTCGATGAAGTTGTCAAACCTTATGTTGGTAAAGAGGTTCGAGTCGAAGGCATTTCCGGACAGGTTGACGGATGGTCAGCTCCAGTAGTCGGAGTTGCCAGTTTGTGTGATCTGTAAGTATTAAGACAACAGTAATTTTGTTGTTTTTCGAGGAGACGAAAAATGTCTTTTTGTTTGGAAAATCGAATTTTATATGATGGCGCAAGCCTTGGCGATATCTCTGGAGAACCTTCTGCTGATGCCACGTGGGACAATAATTCCGATGCGAATGATGTCTTGGAACATTATGAGATACCCGACGACGCGCTCGCTTCGATTTGTGATGCAAATGTTGATGCTGCTGCTGAAGATGGCGGCAGCGAGGATGGTGGTAGTGTTGTTTTTATTTCCGGTACTTTACCGGATTCTGATGTAATTGCTGATGCTGTGGAAGACAGCGCTGAAGTTGTCATTTTGCAGCCGGGCAGCGACCCGCTTGAAGCTATGCTTCAGTATTTCGAAACAAACGGCAGTAAATTCAGCTCTGTACATCTGATCAGTCATGGTGAAAGCGGGAAATTGGTTGTCAACGGAATCACAATCGATAGTGATTATGTTACGGAAAACAGCGAAAAATTTGAGCAGTTCGGTGAATATCTGACTGAGGGTGCCGATTTGCTTTTTTACGGGTGCAATGTGGCTGAAGATAATGCCGGCCAGGAGTTAATTGCTCAAATTGCCGATTTGACCGGAGCAGATATCGCCGCATCTTCTGATGATACCGGAATTGCTGGCGATTGGGATTTGGAGTATTCGATCGGCACTGTTGAAAGTCTTGCTGTTTCTGTTGAGGGATATCATTATTCGTTGGACAGTTCAGGCAGGGTTTATGTCAAAGTCGACGGATCCGATGCATGGATTGGTCGTGGTAATGTTTATACTGATTTGAATAGTGCTATTCTTGCAGCCGGTGATGGCGGTGAAATCTGGATCGCGGCAGGCCGTTATACCCCAACAAATTCTGCTGATGAACGCAACAACAGCTTTGTCATCAGTAATGATGTGGCCATTTATGGCGGTTTTGCCGGAACGGAAACAGATATTACTCAACGCACTGACTTCGGACAAGGTGGAGTAAATGAGACTATACTCAGTGGTGATGTACTCAATAATGACTTGGAAGGAGACCTCGCTTCCAGCTCGGATAATGTCTATCATGTGATTTTGGTCACAGAAGATGGCGACTGTCTGATTAATGGGATTACGGTTAGTGGCGGCTTTGCAGATGGAACGGAACTGAATGGTAATGGCGGTGGCATTATTGTCATTGGCAATGCCTCCCTTGAAGATTGTGTTATTGCTGGTAATTTTGCCGGGAATGAAGGTGGGGGAATCTGGATGGGAAATGGTTCTGTTCATAACGTTCTGGTTACCGATAATGTTGCGGGGAATCAAGGGGGAGGTATTTTCAGTGCATCAGAAAACGTTTCCATAACAGACAGTAATATCAGTTTGAATCGCGTGACTGGCCTCGGTGGTGGTGGCGGAATTTTCATGGTGAGCGGAACGGTTACCAATTGTTCTATCTATGACAATTTTGCTTATAATGCCGGCGGCGGAGTTTATATGTGTGCCGGCTCTATTTCGGCGTCTAATGTTTACTCCAACCAAAGTCATGATGGCAGCGGAATCTGGATGTCAGGAGGAGCTTTAAGTGATTCTACTATCGCGGATAATGTTGCAACCGTTAATGGAGGGGGTGTTTACGCTATCGGTGGTAATTTGAGCCGGATAACGATGGTGAACAACGAGGCCGGAGGCATGGGAGGCGGTTTATACGGGTTGAATATTACTCAGGCGGACAATCTCCTGATCAATAACAACACTGCCGGCAGCCACGGCGGTGGGATGTATTTACTTTTTTCTACAGTAATTAACGCTACTGTTGCCAACAACCAGAGTAAATTCGGTAGCGGTGCGTATCTGGGAAGTAATGCAAATGTTTATAACTCCATCTTCTGGGGAAATGTCGAAGGAACGTCCGGAAAAACGCAATTGCAGAGTGCTGGTGGAAATGTCATGTATAGTGGCATCCAGGGCGGAGGAGAATATGGCACGGGAAATATGGATCTGGCTGAAGAAAATTTCGGTGACGACCCCCGCTTGATGTATATTAATTTTCGTAACAGCACTTCTTTT
>CALGPR010000499.1 GCA_937960425.1 uncultured Lentisphaeria bacterium | reverse complement strand
TCCCGAAATCAAGCCGGTTTGACAAATCGGTTTTGCAGATTGCCACCGGTTCGCCAGCAGAAACAATGGTTAAATTGCCATTTTCGTCAACATCTTCCGCGGTAAACGTGACATATTCCGTTCCGCCGCCACTGCCGGAGCTGCTGCCTGTTCCGGATGAAATCCATTCAAAGCGGTTTTCCGATGCCAAAGATACGAGGCGGGCAAGTGCCGTTTCGCCGCCGTTGAGATAAACAGTTTTTCCGTTTCCATCCGTCAAGCCGATTCGATAGGATGAAGTGTTTCGGAACGATACAGCACAATGGGTTCCTTGAATCCCGTTTGCCAGACTGAGAGCAAACTCTTTACCGGAAGCGCTCTCTTCCACGTCGATATCCATGGCAAAATCGGTTGGCGTATTCTGCAAATCCAGAGAAATTGTTGGAGTTTCGATTGTGCATCCGGTTGCGGACCAGCCGAGAGATCCGGTATACTGCATGGCTCCCAGTACAAGGGAAGCGCAATAACTGCGGCGTACTCCATCCCCGCGATTGGTGGACTGGATTAACTGGGTTGTTAATGACTCCCATTCAAGGTTTCCGGGGACAGGATCATAACGCTTGGCAGCTCCGGTTTGAATGGTGCCGGCTTCTGTTGTCGATGCAATCAGTTCCAGCGCGGTTGATGTCGATTCTGAACTGTAATCAAGGTGGCGGACGATCACCTTTCCCTGAGTAAATTTACCGGTAAGAATCAAAGCCGGCCAGGCAGTATCTCCACTGGTATACTTCCCTGCTTCAAGAAAATTTGTGATAGAGGAAGCGTTGTAATTGACACTCCGCCAAGACGCCGAACCGATCACAGAGGTATCCGCAACCACCTTCGGTCCAGTTAAATAAGACATAGTATCCCCAGTACACCACACCCAGGAACCGTCAGCGCTGTCGATTGTTCCATAGGGGTTTCCGTCATCGGAGTGCGTGGAATATAAAATGGTGCCACCATCGCAAATCCGCCAACGACCGGATAAATATTGAATTGTATATTGTGCCAACGTCGAATGCGTCCATACTCTACCGCCGGAATCCTGATACCGGCCGTTGACTGCGGTAATTGGGAAATCGGTCACCAGCAAATCATATTCGCCGACGGCATAATGTCCTTCAGCAACATATCTGGCAGGTTCTGTCCGATCGGAAGCGGCGCCGGAAAACTGTTGCAATTCAATTTCGGTATGGAAATTCCAGGGAGGTGTTACCGGAGCATTTTTCAGAACGAGGATCAAGCGTCCCTGAGTTGGGGCAAGCGCAAAATCGAAACTCCCTTCAAAGACGTTCATCCGATCCAGTTTGGCTTTGTCCGCAGCGGACTGCAATCCTGCTTTTAACGCCGTTGATTCCGGAAGCGTAACACTTTTCCCCTGGATCTGCAACGATTCCCCATTGATTTGAATATCTTCCAGGACATTGACCTGCGCTCCTGATTCAATTCCGTTCAGTTTTGCTTTATCTGCAGCGGATAACAAACCGTTTTCTGAAGTAGTTGCCAGATAGATCGAACTGCGCAAGGCAACTGCAATATCGGCTTCTGTCTGAATCTGGCTGGCGGTTCCGCCGGGCGGCGTAAACGTAAACGTTGCCCCATCAATCATGATTCCGGAAGTAGATGCGGCATTGCCGACGAATGATCTGATATTTACCAGCGAAGAAGAGTTGATATAAGTAGCACCGTTGGTATTCCCGACAACAAGGCTATCTGCGCCGGTCGCATATTTCGTTACGGACATGTAGCTGGTATTGGTACCAAATCGAAAAACCGTTGTATTGGTGTCGACACTCCCGGGAGTGCAGGTAACCAATATCTTTCCGGATGAATTTTGCGCAGTATTGATAATATACTTGTCATCCAATTGTGCTTGAGTCAGCAACCCGTCCAGTTTTGTCTTGTCTGCCGCAGACAGAAGACCGCTTGTGGCCGTTGTTGCGGTATCGGTTGACTTGATGATCCGTTCCCAGGTACTCCAGGTTCCCG
>CALGPR010000498.1 GCA_937960425.1 uncultured Lentisphaeria bacterium | reverse complement strand
CAAATGACTCTTAATCATTGGGTCCCCGGTTCGAATCCGTGTGGGCGCACCATTTTTTTTGCGCCCATAGCTCAGTCGGTAGAGCAAATGACTCTTAATCATTGGGTCCCCGGTTCGAATCCGTGTGGGCGCACCATTTTTTTTGCGCCCATAGCTCAGTCGGTAGAGCAAATGACTCTTAATCATTGGGTCCCCGGTTCGAATCCGTGTGGGCGCACCATTTCGATTATTCTGGCATGCGTCAGTTCAAAAAGCAGCAGGTTCATTTCTGCTGCTTTTTTTGTTTCAGTGAATCTTCTTTTTCGGAATTGATGAAAAATCATTCCAAGTTTTTTTTTGCATGGAAAAATTGATGTTTTCAAGTATACTATATCTTCAGGGAAGGTCGAGTTATTGTTGTTAATGATATAGATAAGAGTAAAAAGGTAAGAGACTTCCTCAATAATTTCTTTTCAATTGCTGTTGTGTAGAATTGATACGAAAAAAATGACATTTATTGGGAGGTGGAATTATGAAATGGGCATGGAGAGTATTGTTTTGCCTTTCCATCGGTATAACCTGTAAGGCAGAGGACAATGCTTTAATTTATCGTGATTTTGGGAAATTGACAGTTGTTCAGGGATGGTTCCAGAGTGATTACAATCTGATGAAAGAACAAAGTCGTTTTTTACCGCTTCTTCGCGACAAATTAGGAATTAATGCGATTCTGGTTCGGCCTCCGGAGGTTTTCAATTCTTTGCATTATGGGAAAAGCCCGGCAAAAGGGCACCTGCGGGTTTCACCCGAGGCTATGCATGAGACAAAGGAAGAATTCCTGCATACAGTCCAGACATATCGGGATAATGGGTTTAAGATTTTCTTGTATACCGGGATTCCACATTTAGGGCATCGTGATGATTGGAACAAAGGAATCTACCAGAAGGAACATCCCGATTATTTGCAACAGGATGCAAAAGGTGTTTATGCAGAAGGTTTCGGGCAATTGCTGCTTTGTCCCAACAGCCCGGCATTGGATGAAGCTATTACCTACTCGTTGTCTTTGATTGAACAGTACCAGCCGGATTATCTGATGTTCGATAACAATTTTTTCCGCATCCCCTACAGTGGCGAGCCTGCTTGTTTTTGCCGCTATTGTCAGGAAAAATTTCGGGATTTTATGATAACTCACTATCAGGAGGAATTGGAGTCGCGTTTTCAAACCAGCCCGGAACAGTTGACAATTCCTGAGGAAGGCGGACCTTTACGCAATGCCTGGATTGATTGGCGTTCCCGGTCGTGGCGCGACGCCTTGCAAAAGGTTAGAGAAGCTTTGCCAATACCGTTTATTACCAATACGGAATACATGTGGAATGATTGGCAACTGGGTACGGATTATCTGTATTCTGTAGAAGATGCAGTTTTTTCTGAATCTAACGTTTATACGGATTGTGCTGTCAAATTTGTCATTGGAAATTCCTTTGCTCCAGAAAAAAGGCATTTTTCATATCTGGAACCGTACGTAATTGGAGGGGAACGCTTCTGGGCGATGGAGCCTCCGGAGAAAATTCGTCCCATGTTGGGCAATGCCATGGTATACAATGTTCAGTATTGGCTGATGTTTCACGGCTGGGATCCTGAACTCGGTTATCCAGAGAAGATTGGTGATGCCAATCAACCGTCTCAGGAGTTGATTATCCGCTACTTCGCATTTGACCGGCGCAACCGTGAACGGTTTGCTGCGGATGTACCGGTTTCGCGGATCGGGGTTGTAGTCTCTACACGCAATCGAATGTTTCGTAAGCGGGGGATGGCACCGCCGGCGCTTGCGGAATTGCTGAAACAAGGAGTTTCTCTTCGGGGAATTTATGATCTGAATCTGGCGAAGGCTGATTTGAGTTGTTTCCGTTACATTGTTTTGGATGATATCGCCTGCTTGTCTGATGAAGATATTGCCGTGTTACGGAATTATGTTGCCACGGGAGGGCGTCTGGTTGTGCGCGGCGAGGTGGGCACGTTAGATGAACTGGGTATTCTTCGTGCGCAACCAATAGAGTTACCGACAGTAACAGACTGGGATGAAATGATTTCCGATGTTGTTGCGTACCCGGGTATCCACTGGTCAGAATATGAGAAAACGTTGCGTTTGTTTCGGGCGCAGTCGCAGGAGCAAGCGATTTTACTGCCGACTGGATGGCGAAACGAAGAGACTGTAATGCTGGATTCTCCTGAATTGGATATTCCACAACAAATTCCTGTTCGGAAAGGGCACATTACTTTACCGGAAGGAGTTTTCAGTGCTATCGTCTATCGACCGGAAGAAAACGAAGTGGATATTCTTTAATTCAGAAAGAGAAATTTTGATGGATTGCGTGAGATAAAACTGTTTTATTGCTCATAAATAACTTGTTTGCATTACAAATATTGGAGCGTGATCGACGTTTATAAAAATAGATTTACGGCTGAGGAGGGTGGCTGGGCGAGAAAGCACAGGGAATAATATGTGGACAAGGGGGGAAAGAGTCCTTGCTTAGGGGATAGTTCTGAAAACAGCGTTATATTAAGCTGTTTTTGCAGGTTTCACCAGATATTGTTTTTTTGAA
>CALGPR010000497.1 GCA_937960425.1 uncultured Lentisphaeria bacterium | reverse complement strand
AGGGGGCGTAATCAGAAAATTACGCCATTTTGAAAATTGTTAGGACAGGTATGATCTTCTGTATTATTTCAAATAAACATGGATGAGGCATCATTGGTATATGAAATTGAGAAAGAGTAGCTCCGAGAAGTTCAACAGCTCCGGTTCCCGCAAGGTGAATGCCGATGAGTCTACCATTTCCCGAATAAACTCCTATGCCGAAACCATTTTCGGCAGGATATTCTACTGCGTAGCGGCCGGAGAAACACAATGGGAACTGTTTTTCAAAAGCAGATGAATCAATTTTTTGAGCCTCTCCCAACGTCAAGCCTGCTGCGGCTATCTCTGGATCAGAAAAGATTACATGCGGAATCCAAGAATAATCAAATCAACAGTATCTGACTTTCCCAATATCTGATTTAGCGCCACTTCGGCTTCCCGTTCGGCAACCGGAGCGAGACAATACCTGCCGGTAGCATCCCCGATGGTAAATGTCCCATCCGGACACTTGAGGGCTGCATCAATGGCAGCTGGGCCTGAAAGAACCTCCCAACCGCAAGCCAACAGCAGCCGGTCAGTTTCAAAATGAGTCCCATCGTTAAGTGTAATCCATTTTTCACATATATCGGTTATTCGGGAATCCAATGCAAACCTTATTCCGCGTTTTTGCAGGCTCTTTAAAAGAAAATCCGATAGTCGTGGATCAAGTTTACCACCGATGCCTGACGCTTGCTCGACAATTGTGACATCAGCTCCGGCACTCCGGTAAAAAGTTGCAAATTCTATTCCGATCGTGCCGCCGCCAAGAATCAACAATTTTGCCGGGATCTCCGGCGTGGCTAAAATCCCACGGGGCGTCACTGCCAAACCTGACCTTAGCGCGTCCTGCAACCCCTGAATTTGTGGAATGTGGGGCCTTCCTCCCGTCGCCCGGATCAAGTTCTTTCCCAAATATCGTTTGCCGGCAACATTGACCGCAAATCCGGATTTACTTTTGCCGATAAATTCGGCTTCTCCTTTGATCACTTCCACTCCGGCTTTCTGCAAGCGTTGTTGCAGTGCGGCGCGGAGCCGCCTGATTGTTCCATCTTTGCGGCGCCAGAGAACATTCGGATCAAGGCGTAATTTATCCGCACTTACCCCGAACATCGGCGCATCATATTTCATACGGTCATGCAGCCGGGCCGCATACAGCAAAGTCTTAGTCGGGATACAACCGCGATTCAGGCAAACGCCTCCGAGCTCTTCCTTCTCGAACAAAGCAGTTTTGAGACCGTTTGCCGCGGCATATTCCGCAGCCCGGCAGCCGCCGGGTCCTCCGCCGATCACCAATAGATCATAGTTCATATATTGTTTCGTCCCGATTGAGAGTCTGCATATCCCAAGTCCATTCCGGACGCCGATATTTATGTTCCGCCAGTTTGACCGCGGCATCCCATTCCAGTGTGGAGATTTCACTGCAATACGGCTGGTCAAAATATTTCATCAGTTTTTGTTTTAAAGCTAAAGTGAACTCAGGAGCTGTATAAGAACCATTCAGGAAATCCAATATATTACCGATCCGGCTTCGCACTGAATTTACACAATGCCGGGCAAGTTTCTCGGTCGACGGCGTTAAAATGTAATCAAACATATCCAGATTCGAATTGATTAGCATGCTGCCATGAAAAAGCCGTCTGTTATTCACCAGGTATTGTGCTGTACCTGAAATCTTTTTACCGTGAATGACAATATCATTGCGTCCGGACCAGAGTGCCGGCAGATTAAATTCAATCAAACTTTCCAATAAAGGCCGAATGCAATCTTGAATTGGCTTCCGGGCTGAAGTAATGAAGCTGAAGTTGAGATTTCCCCAGTCATGGTATACGGCGCCGCCACCGCTGATACGGCGGATGACTTTTATGTCGTGATCCTGAATATATTCCCTGTCAACTTCACAATGGGCATTCTGGTTGCGTCCGATTATCACAGAAGGCGAGTTCTGCCATAACATAAAGACATCATCATGGTTTGTTGCGAGCAAAATTTCTTCCAATGCCAGATTGAGTTCCGGTTCACTTCGACCATGACAGATAAAACGCATATGATTTCACAATATTTCAAGATACTGTTGATAAGCGGCAGGAGACATCCAATCGGCAGTCTGCCACTCGGGAGTAATAATTTGGCAGAGCCAGCCGTCATTCTCGGGGGAATGATTGAGTTTATCCGGGGAAGACTCCAACTCCCGATTCACAGTCAAAAGTCTCCCTGATATTGGAGAACAGATCTCCCAGGCGATTTTAACGGATTCCACACATGCAATAGAATCATTGGCATTCTGAAAATCTGAAGCCTGAAATGTCAGAAATGTAATTTCTCCCAATTGGGAAATTGCATATGAAGTCAATCCCAGAACCACAATGCCATCTTCGAAATCCAGCCACAAATGCTCTTTGGTATAAAGCCTCATGAAAGCATCCTCCGAAAGTTGGGCGTCTTACTGTTCTCACAATACTGCCGCATACGAAAAAATGCAAGTGATTAAAATAAAAGTATCCTTGAGCTTTTACATTCAAATTTCGAGCTTCATGCCAGAAATGGAAACTTCTTTTCTGGTTTTGTTCAAGGCTCTACGGATATTTTTTCCCGGCCCAGTCTATTTCATCCCATCTCAAAGTACAAATATCATCTTCGTGCAATCCGGTTGCCGCCGCAATTGTAAATAACGGCTGACAAAATGAATTATGTAGAATCTCGCGCGACGTATCTTCAGGAGTTCATCCTGCGTAAAAATCTCCCGGTGAAGTGAATCGTTTACTGCGGGATGGAGCTTATGATTTCGCAAATGGTCTTATTCTCAAGCGGCTGTCCTTCTATGGTCGTTGACAGGGGAAATTTCTCTCTGTCCCTTGCTTCATTAAGCAATCAGGCTTACTGGAACAACAATCAGGATTTCTCGTTTGCCCAGTTGCCAAGCCGATGGATGATGATGCCCGCCTCTATCGCGTTTTACCGAGTCCGACTTCATCGGTAAGAATGGCTCCATAGTGTTCCTGCAGG
>CALGPR010000496.1 GCA_937960425.1 uncultured Lentisphaeria bacterium | reverse complement strand
GCAGTATCCGCCGGAAACCATGACGTTCTATACGACCTCGAACTTGCCGGCGGATCTGCGCCGGGAGTCGCTCTCATTCGGCGGAAGCAAACCGGGGCTGTCAAATGAGACGGAAGCTGCCGTCTGCTGTTTTCTGTTCTACCGCCTGCTGCGGAATTATCCGCCGGAACAGATTTCGATCATCGCCCCGTACCGGAAGCAGATCCGCCGCATCCGCGCTCTGCTTTCGCTTGCACATGCCCGCCGGATTCGCCCCGGCCTGGCCTCCCGGCAGTGGGAAGAATTTCTCGACAGCCGTATTGCGACAGTGGACAGTTTTCAGGGGTCGGAAAGCGATGCGGTGATCATCAGCTACGTGCGGAGCAATGAGAACCATGTGATCGGCTTTTCGGATAATCCGAACCGGATCAACGTCGCCCACACCCGCTGCCGGAAGGAGCTGTACATAGTCGGCGACCTGGAGTGCCTGAAGCGCGGCGCCGGTTCCGGGATATTCGACCAGATGGAGCGAGCCTTCCGCCGTGACGGCAGAATCATCCTGCTGACCGAACCGGAGCTGAAGCGGATGCAGCGGGAAATCGGTTTGAAATCCATGGAAAAAGTGCCTGAGCGAGCTTGTACTTCCATTTGAAAGTTCAAATTCAAACTCATATTACCTCTCTATATTTAATACAATATTGCAAATATTCAATTTTATAAAGTATACTTGAAATATATCTAATTTTGCATTATATTGAATATTGTAATTTAAATGCGAGGGTGGTATGATTATCAGGCAGGAATATTTGGATCGTATTCAGCCTTTTATCGGGAAACCGGTGATCAAGGCGGTAACTGGATTGCGGCGTGTCGGAAAGAGTGTATTTATCCGTCAGATTATCAACCAATTAAAACGAGATGGCATTGCAGAAAAGAATATCGTTTATGTCGATATTGAATCGCTTGAATTTGATTTTATCCGAACTTATCAGGATTTGAACCGATATCTGCAGGACAAAACGGCAGGCGTCGAAGGGAAAATCTACGTCTTTATTGATGAGATTCAGGATATTTCAGAATGGGAACGAACCATTGCTTCCTGGTCGGGACAACCCGACCGTTATGACGTGACGATCACCGGTTCAAATTCCACGATGTTCTCCGGCCAATTATCGACCAAATTGACCGGACGTTATATTGAATTTCCGATTTATCCGTTGTCATTGCGGGAGTTTCGGGACTTCTTCCCCGAGTTTTCCGATAACGAAAAACTTTTTGACAATTATCTGCGATATGGCGGATTGCCCGGCCTCCGTATTCTGGATGAACTCCGCGATGAAACCGTACTGCCGTTTCTGCGCAGCATTCATGATACGATCGTATTGAAAGACATCGTCGCTCGCCGCAATATTCGGAATACTTCACTCTTGGCTGATATCTGTCGGTTTACCTATGATAACATCTCTAAACCATTGACGGCCTCCAGTATCAGTGCGTATTTGAAGAATCAGAAGATCAGTGTTACGGTTCCGTCAGTCATTAATTACCTGACTGGCTTGGTGGATTCGCAATTGTTTTATAAAGCATACCGCTTTGATCTCAAAGGCAAAAGGCAGCTTGAAATCAACAACAAGTATTATGCAGCCGACCTTGGTTTGCGCCATTCGCAAATCGGTTACAGAAGTAGTGATATCTCTTACTTGATGGAGAATCTCGTCTATCTGGAGCTGCTTCGTTGTTATGATCAGGTGTACACCGGCGAAATGGGCAAGTGGGAAGTTGATTTTGTTGCGCTGAAAAATGCCAAGCCGCATTATTTTCAGGTTACAATGAATCTGGCCGAGCCTGCCGTAATAGAACGGGAGACTCGTTCTCTATTGGCCATTCAGGATAATTTTCCTAAAACAATCATCACATATGACAAAATTCACGGCGACGGCATTGCCGGAATTGAAGTGGTGAATCTTATTGATTTTCTGTTGGAAGCATATTGAAATTCGATGACAGAACCAATTGGGGCAAATAAAAAAAGGGTCTTCACGGGAATTTGTGGGTAAATCAGCGTGAGATACATCAGAACC
>CALGPR010000495.1 GCA_937960425.1 uncultured Lentisphaeria bacterium | reverse complement strand
AAATAGATCCTTTATATAATCCATCTATAGAATATATAAAAGATGTTTTTGAAATTTTTGAGATCTTACCAGCTAAGGCAGAGTACAGGGATGATTTAAAAATTCAATCCAGGCTTTTTGAACGTTTAGCACTCAATCTGCATATAATTCCTTCATATTATTCCTACGTACGTCCTTTGGTTTCTGAGGAACAGACCCAGGAATATATGACAAATATCGCAGATACTCTTTTTGAAGGTCTACAGAAAGATTCTAAGTTGCTGGCGAAATATGCAAAACAAAAGAAATTTTTACAACAAATTCTACCTACATTAGCGGTGAATATTTCAGCAGAAAATCAGAATTCTTTTTTGAGTTGGAGCAATCAGAATCGTTTTTATGGAAAAACGATTTACGATTTACAGACAATACAAGGAATGTATAAAAATATTCGTAAAATTTTTACCAAACATGAATATTACCCTGAAGTATATTTTTTCTATCAGGCACAAATTCATTACAACAAGCCGATGTTGGCCCTCTATAAAGCGTTAAGTGCCCATCGCGATTACGAAATAACGGAGAAATTAAACGAATTACAAGCCTATGCATTGGATTGGCTTGATACCGTAATTGCTTTTCAAATGGGAGAAGATCCAACTCTCATCAAATTTCAGACGTTAGAGATTTCAAAAAAGTGGCTTATCCCACAACTTCTACAAATAAAGACACTGGATTTTTATCCAACGCTGAATACTTGGCTTGATGAAGACGACCAGCGTCGGCAATGGTTTGACCTTTGGATGCAGGAGGCTGCGACTTGGAAAGCCAATCGCGAGGAGTAAAAATGAAATATCCTTGAGTTGCGGTTTGAAGAGCCTGTGCGTGACTTCCCCGGGAAGATTGCTTTTACCGCCTGCTTTTTCGTCAGTTTGCTATCTTTTTTCTGTTAGGAGGCAGCAGAAAAAGGATTGTTAAAAAAGGGAACGCAGGCTACCATTTGAATTTTTTCCACGCACAGGTCGTCAGCCGCAAGCGTGTTTTATTTTGTTGCAAGTTTCACTGTGTCTTATGGGGGAATTATGGACGTTTGCAGAGGACAAAAACACAGCTGTGTGCCAGAAGGTTCGGCGCTAATTTTGCCAATATGCCTCCTTGACGTCCGATAGGTTGCTCGTGTACAATGTCAATACCCAGGTGATCACACAAAATTTTGAAATCCTGGATCGTCCCTAAATGAATATTAGGGGTATTATACCATGGATGTGGCAAACTCCCGGTTAACGGCATTTGGCCGCGGAGCAGGATTTGCATTCGATTGGCAATATGCCCGAAGTTCAGAAAACTGACAATGGCATGTTTCCCGACACGGACGATTTCCGACAGCAGTTTATCCGGGCGTTTGACTTCCTGGAGAGTACGGCTGAGAATCACATAGTCGAAACTTTCATCATCCGCAAAATCCAGGCTGCCGTCATGATGCCCTTGGATTACCGAAACGCCATTGGCAATACATTGAATGATCCGATCCTGATCGATTTCAATGCCCAATGATTCGATGGATTTTGTTTCCGCAAGATATTTCAGAAATAAGCCATCTCCGCAGCCAAGATCCAGAATCCGCGCCCCCGGCGGCAACAATTTATCAATCGCAACCAAGTCGTAACGATGTGCAAAAACTTCAGCACTATTTTTTTTGTCCATATCGCTTCTCCCACTGATTGCGCAGAAAATCGGAAATCATTTTTCCCAGCACTTCCGTTTCCAGAAGGAATGCATCATGCCCATACGAAGATTTGATTTCACAAAAACTTACTTCAAGTCGATTTTTCAGCAATGCTTTTACAATCGCTCTCGATTCCCGGGTCGTGAAAAGCCAGTCACTCGAAAAAGATACTACCAGAAACGCCGCTTTACTGGCAGCAAAGGCTTTCGACAAGTCCCCTCCAAATCGTTTCTCCGGACAAAAATAGTCCATCGCTTTGGTAATATATAAATAGCTGTTCGCGTCAAACCGCTCAACAAAACGCTGGCCCTGATGTTCAAGATAACTTTCCACGGCGAAATCTCTGGCAAATGTAAATGAATAATCATTCCCATCCTGTAACCCGCGTCCGAATTTGAGTGCAAGCGACTGGTCGGAAAGATAAGTGATATGCGCGAGCATCCGCGCCGTCGCCAGCCCTTTTTCCGGTTGACTTGTGGTATAGTTGCCCCCCAGAAATCCAGGATCATTCAGGATTGCCTGTCGACCGACCCAATCAAATGCAATGCTTTGCGGGGAAAGTTGGGCGGTTGTCGCAATCGGAATTACGCTGTCTACCGCTTCTGGATAAGTGATCGCCCACTCTAAGGCCTGCATCCCTCCCATTGAGCCGCCGATGACCGAGAGAAATTTTTTGATTCCGAGGTGATCCATCAACCGTTTCTGTGCCCGCACCATATCGCGGATCGTAATCATCGGAAAATCCATATTATACGGCATATCTGTTGCTGGATCAATTGAGCGAGGGCCGGTAGAGCCGGAGCAACCACCCAGAATATTACTGCAAACCACGTAGTAGCGATTGGTGTCAACCGGTTTCCCCGGGCCAACCATCTCATCCCACCATCCGGGTTTAGGGTCGCTTTCACTGTGATAACCGCTGACGTGAGCATCTCCAGTCAGGGCGTGAAGAATCAGAACAGCATTAGACTCCGCGGCGTTCAAAGTTCCATAGGTTTCATAGCGGATGTTGACGTCGTAGAGCTTGCGGTCCCGGTAAGCGTCCAGTTCCAATGCGTCGCTTTCTGTTTTTCCAAAATGGAAATCGTGAAATTCAACCAGTTGCTTGGCTTCGTTCACCTTGATCATGCTCCTTTGTTATACGTCGGGGAAAATACAATCCTTCTACTATACAGGGAAAAATGAAAAAATCAAGATTCCCCGTTCAATACCAAGCAGCGAAGAAGAGAAAAAACGGCCCTATACAACAACAGACCATCTTCTTTCGTGAGTGTCGGTACTCCTGCGAAAAGGAAACGAGCAGCCGCTGAATGATTTACTCCGGTTTGGCTTCCCGGGTCATCAATTCTTTGATTGCCTGAGCAGGATCTTTTCCAGAGTAGAGAACGGCGTGAATCTGATCGATAATTGGAGTGTCCAGATTGCAACGGCGGGCAAGCGTATACGCTCCACGGCAGGTGCGGACGCCTTCTGCAACAACCATTCCCATAGAAGCGATGATTTCTTCCAGTTTTTTCCCTCGCCCAAGTTCTTCTCCAACATGGCGGTTTCTGCTGTGTCCGCTGTAACAGGTGACCATCAAATCTCCGATTCCGCTCAACCCGGAAAAAGTCGCTGCCTGACCACCAAGAGCCTCCCCCAACCGGCTCATTTCAAAGATGCCGCGGGTAATTAGCGCAGCTTTGGGATTGTCTCCCAGCTTCATCCCGTCAAGAACTCCCGCTGCAATTGCCAGTACATTCTTCAAAGCCCCACCAAGCTCCACCCCAATCGGGTCTGAACTCGTATAGACTCGGAAGACATCGTTCATAAAAAGTTTCTGCACCAGAGACGCATCAACTGCACTGGTACTTGCGGAAACGACAGCGGTCGGGATCTTTCGGAAGACTTCTTCAGCGTGACTGGGCCCGGAAAGGGTAACATATCGGGATGTTCCCAATTCTTCTTCGCACATTTGACTGATGCGGAGCCATGTGTGGTCTTCAATGCCTTTTGCAACGTTGATCAGCAAATGCTGCTCTTTGCAAAAGTAGGGCTTGAATTTTTGCAATACACTGCGCAGATACTGGGTAGGAGTGGCCAGAAGAATGACATCCGCATTTTTTGTTGCTGCTGAAATACAGTCGTTGAACTGCATCGCCTCAGGATATACCAACCCTGGAAGAAAACGGGGGTTAGTTCGTGTTTTTGCCATTTCCGCAAGATAGTCGGAGAAGGGCCCCCAGATCGTAACGTTGTGACCATTGGATAGCAGGTTCAGAGCCAATGCACTTCCCCACGCACCGTCACTGAGAACGGTAATATTCATAATCATTTCTCCTTTGTCCGGGCCGGCTTGCTGAAACGGTTTTCTGTCCCGTTTAGCAGCCGTTTCACATTAGATGTGTGTTTGAGAATTGCCGCCAGCGCAAGAATATAAAGAGCTGTCAGCACCACCGGATTCCACGGATCAACCTTCACTAATTGGAGGATGGTCGCAAAAAAAGGGGTCATCGCCGCAGCGATAATACTGGCGAGGGAAACGTATCGCCATTTCAGAAAAACAATCGCCCACACAACCAGGCCTGCAATCAGAGCAATTGGCGCCAGTGCAAGAACTCCACCGGCTGCCGTCGATACGCCTTTTCCGCCGCGAAACTTGAGAAAGCAGGTAAACATATGGCCAAGAGTAGTTGCCGCCAGGGCAAACAGCGGCGCTGCATTTGTCGGATCCCACTCCGGGTGTTGATGGAGAAGCAGGTTTGCGATGAAAACTGGCACAAAACCTTTGACCGCATCCAGAAAAAAGCAGACTTTCCCGGCTGTCGGCCCGACACAGCGGGTGACGT
>CALGPR010000494.1 GCA_937960425.1 uncultured Lentisphaeria bacterium | reverse complement strand
ATACAAACTGGAGGAATAAAGGTTTCCTCTCCGGCGAAACGAAGAATTTCGGCTCGCACCAGATCGTAATGCTCACAAAGCGTTTCCGGTAAAGAATTCTGATAGGGGCGATCCGGGAATTCACTGTATGCATGGAAGGAAAGTCTGAGCCAATCGCTGTTGGCGCGAAATTCATCGATATAGGTATCCGGGAACTGATCCAAAGTAAACTTTTCCGGATCGTGATCGTTCCGATAAAAAATATTTAATGTGAACTTTGCTCCATACGTTTTTGCGATAAAGCGGAGGCGTTTCAGGTAAAAGTGGTCAAATAGTGATCTTGGTTTCTGCCGCGCAATTTCAGTAAAAATAAAACTGTGATCATCAATGTAAAAGTTGAATCGTTTAAAGGAATTGCGGTCGTAGTACACAATAATAGAGCTGGCACTTTCCCCCAAATCACCGGCATATCGAGCCTCGATTTTGCACTCTCCTCTTTGAGGAAGCAATATGGTTGTATAAAACTTACGCCCACTGCGTTCAGCAACTTTTCCATTAACGGTAACAACACCCGGGGCATCCGCAATACCTTCCACCGGCAGCATCAGACCCGAAGCGTCTTCTTTTCCAAAATTGCGGTTGACAATCGTTCCATGGCGAAGATTGGTAATCTCCAACATAAACTGTTCCTTTCTCTTTAATTTTTAAGCTGTCGGCAATACAGTTCTGTTTTCCAACCCTCTGCCGCAACCCGATACCGCTCTCAAAACCTTCATTCCCTGACATTCCTCCGAGAAAGCGGCTCAACGGAAAAATGTCTTACTTATCCTACTGAACTTGAAATCGAGATTACAATAACAAATTTCCTGTCTGAAAATTTTGTTCTTGACTCGTAAAGCCTTAAAATCCCTTTATCAATAACTTACCCAAACTTTACCGAAATTTCCACTTCAAAACTGGAAAAACGTTGTCCGGTAAAGTATTTTAATTTTAATTCAAAGATGCGAAACAATGATCATTTCAGTAAGGACTTGTAAAAATGAAATCAATTGCCTGCACTATTTCCGTTTTAGCTCTGGCGCTTCTCGCCGGGTGTCAATGCCAGCCGACTCACAATGCGTATGGCTTTGATCTCCGCCCCCGTTATGAACGCGAAGTAAAATTTGTCGCCCATCGCGGCGAATCAACCGTAGCACCGGAAAACACTGTTCCCGCCTATGAACTGGCGTGGCGCAACAATGCCGCATGGGGTGTAGAAACTGACGTTTATTTGACCAAAGACGGCGTTCTGGTGTGCGACCATGACGGCGATACCACCCGTACTGCCGGAGTCCCCGGAAAAATTGCCGATAAAACTCTGGCTGAACTGAAAGCTCTTGATGTCGGCAGCTGGAAAGGCCCCCAATGGTATGGCACCCGGATCCCGACTCTCCGCGAAGTACTGGCTACAATTCCGCAGGATGGACATATTTTCATTGAAATCAAAAGCGCTGGCGAAGGATTTAAAGAAGCTTTTCAAGCTGCGTTTGACGGCTCTGGAGTTCGCCTCGACCAAATCAGTTTCATTTCTTTCAATCCGGATGAATTGACCCGCGTCCGCCAGATTCTCCCCGACAATCGAACATTGCTTTTGTTGGGAATCAATGATAAGGACGGAAAACCCAGCCCGAGCGCAGAAGAATTAATCGCACGACTCCAGCAACTGGATTTTACCGGGGCTGATGTCTACACAGAAAATAATCTTGTTGATGCAGAATACATTAAAAAAGTACATGATGCCGGATTTGAAATCCACTTCTGGACAATTAATGATACACCGACAGCGAAACTGCTGGTCGAACGCGGCGCCGACTCTATCACTACCGACCGTTCCAAAGCAATGTTTGCTGAATGGAATCAGGTAGATGCGTTGAAAGTTGACAAAAAATAATTTTCTAAAAAGAAACAATTTGTTCCGCCGCACTCGGATGTTCCGAAGCGCGGCGCTCATTTTCCCTGAAAATTACCTCATTGGCTCTTCCATGATTAAACACTCTGCGAAATTGACATTTGGACGTTACGACTACGCCGGTTTTTTCACCTTTGGCATTTATGCTTCCAGTAGCACGGTTGTCCCGATGGTACTGACATTTTTAGCAAAAGACCTCGAATTTCCTCTGACAGAAGGAGGAATGGGATTGGCAGGTGCTTTACAGATCGCGCGAAGCATCCCGATGACAATCATGCTTCTTCTCTCCGGGTTCTTCACTGCCAAACTGGGGAACCGGATCTCCCTTGCAATTGCCACTGGATTGATGACTCTGGGGATCATGGTTTCCGGATTGGCTCCAAATTACTGGGCACTGTTGCTGTTCCTGACTATTGCGGGATTGGGAGAAGGAATTATCGAAGGGTTGGCAACGCCGTTTATCCAGGAACAACACCCGGATTCTCCCGGGCAATATATCAATTTTACCCATTCATTCTGGTCAGTTGGTGTGCTGGCAACTATGATTGGAGCAGGAGCTTTGTTATCCTGGGGAATACATTGGCGACCAATTGTCTTTACTGCAGGATTACTGGGAGTGATTCCCGTATTGCTGCTGTCGGTGAAAACCGGCGGCAAATATGGGCTTCCCCATTCTAATACTTCTTTTAAACCGGTGCTTCACAACATCTGGCAACTGCTGAAAATGCCCAGGTTCCTGCTCTACTTTGTCATGCTGTTTCTGATCGGCGGAGCCGAGTTCTGCCTGACATTCTGGGTAGCAAGTTACATGCAAATTGAATGTAAATCGTCCCCATGGATGGCAGGAATCGCCGCTGGAACGTTTGCTTTAGGCATGATTGTCGGCAGGATGGGGTCAGGGATTCTGGTTCGACAGGAAAATCTGGGAAAACTCGTTGTCGGCTGCGCATTGATTGGAGCAATTCTGACGACTCTGTTTCCTCTGCTGTCGTCTGCATGGGTACTGATTCTTCTGTTATTTCCGGTTGGTTGTGCCATCGCACCATTCTGGCCGAGTACACAAAGCCATTGCGTAGCGGAATTGAAGGATGCAGATTCGACTATGATCTATATTCTGCTTTCTGCATCAGGGGTACCGGGGTGCGGATTCTTTTCCCTGTTGATTGGCCTGCTTGGAGATCATGTTGGCTTGAGATTGTCATTTTTCGTCGTCCCGGCATGTTTGATTGCAATCGCCATCTTGATGTTTTACGATATGCGGCACTATAAAAAACAATCAAAGCCCTATGTATAATTGATTGCTTCAATCAACGCGTTCTTTTCGGCAGCAAATTGACACCTTTTTACCAGTACCAGGGCTCTTGTACTGATTCTGCCGGCAAAAATTTTTCTCTACTTTTCTCTTCCGGCAGCCGTTTTTGTTAAAAGCCATGAATAAAAGCTGCGTTATCTGCTCGACACGGAGAAAAATTTATCTTCCGATAGCTCTCATCTCATCACGATAAGCATCAAACGCTGATGGCAAAGGATATTTCTTTTCAATCTCATCGAACGTTACCCACACTTCCTGTTCTGTCGGCGAAAACGCCTGCATCACCTCAATTCGCCAAGCCGCCATTTCCCATATTTTATGGGTAAATACGTGCTTTGCTTCTCGAAGTTTCGTGATTGTCACAACAGTTTCTCCGCGATTGGCGACCAATGCGTTAATTTGAGTTTCCTGCAACAATCCATCCACCCCTGGAATTTCCCAGAGCCCGGCAAGAAGCCCCTTTCCTGGACGTCGGTGAAGCAATATTTTTTCACCGCAAACATATAACAGCAGCGTTCGTTGTTCTATTTTTTTCGGAATTTTCGTCTTCTTCACCGGTAATTCAGCGATACGATTCTCTGCATAGGCGATACAACCGGAGCGTACTGGACAATTGTCACACTTCGGCATTCCGTGAGGAATACAAATTAACGCCCCAAGCTCCATCAGACTTTCGGTAAAATCGCCACACTCCTGTGGAGGATAAATTTTCCGCAAAGCTTCTGCAACTTCCTGCCGAATCGACACATCAGTCATATCTGCGGCAATCCCGCAAACCCGTGCCACAACCCGAAGAACATTTCCATCGACCGCCGGCTCCGGTTCGCCAAAGGCAATCGACGCAATTGCCCCGGCAGTATACGCACCAATGCCGGGAAGTTTTTTCAACAAAACAATAGAGCGCGGGAACTGCCCTCCATATACGGTAACAATTTCCCGCGCTGCCCGATGTAAATTCCGGGCTCGACTGTAATAACCGAGCCCTTCCCATAATTTTAACAGCTTCTCTTCCTCACAGTTTGCCAAATCTTCCACTGTGGGAAACGCTTTTAAAAACCGCTCATAATATCCACGAACCGCTTCGACCCGCGTCTGCTGAAGCATGATTTCCGAAACCCATATCCGATACGGGTCACGGGTTTCGCGCCAGGGAAGTTCGCGCTTGCCGGCGTGAAACCACGCCAGCAGAGTATTGCAAAATCTTCCATCCAGTTGCTCGAAACGCTCGGGCATCTTGCTTACGCCAACCTGATAATAAAATAGAAGGCTTTTTCCGGCAGCGACACTGTCATCGTTCCGTCTGCCAGAGTTACGGCCCCATCAGCATCATCCAAGGGCAGGAAAAGCTCGGCTTGGGAATACTTGCCGCAAACATTGAACCGACAGGTTCTGACCGCACTACGGGGATGAACTTCATCAATCACCCAGCGATACAAATACTTTTGCTTTGCCTTCAGAGGGTTATCCACGGTATCATACTCTGCGGCCAATCCATGAAGCAACAATCGGCCTTTTTCATCAAAGAATGTACGCAGCAGCCACCCATCCACTTCCAGGGTCTCCAGATCATGATCAGTCAGAGAACGCAACAATTCAGCAGTACCTTCCGGTAATCCTTTTGCGCCACGCTGGCTATGGTGGCGGAATCCGGGCATGAGTTCACGCCATTGCGGAGTTACGCCAACGCACTCTCCGGGAACAAACGGATAAGGGGGACGCATCGGGAAATGGCCTTCCCGCGGCTCTTCCTTAAATTCAACATCCAACCCCAACTCTTTGAGAAATGGATTCTGACTTTCAAAGCCGCGCTGATCGTAAAAACCTGCCGGCCCGGTCAACAGAACCTGCCCGCCATTCGCGGCGTAAGCACGCAAGGCAGCACGTTCATCCATACTCATGCAATTCATTGACGGGACAAACAGCACTTTATACCGCTCGGCATTCTCAGGAATAACGGTAGTTACATCGATCGCAAACCCCTGCTGGAACAGCGTATTCACTGTCGTCGTAAAATCCAGTTCGTAATCCAACGGCGACTCTCCATTGAAGCGCAAACTCGGATCGGATGCGTAAACCGCGATTTCAGCGGCAGACGCGGAGGCAAACAGCTCCGGATGTTTTTTCTCGTAATTGAATGCACGCCCGGGAATTTCCGGGTCATCGGCCAATGGGGCCAAAGCAGAATCCGGCAGCCCTAACGTCCCTTTATTCGTAGACACCCATGTCCCGATTCCCACAAATTTGTCAAACGCCCAAACCAGCTCCGCCGTCGGAGGAGTAAAACAGTACCCAAGGCCGACACAAGGCATCTTATGGGTACGGGCAATCGCCATTTGATGAAGCTGTGAAGCCAAACTGGTGTTCAATTTGCCGCCTTCACCGGGGGTATTTCCGCACATTTCCAACATGGCGGCATTACAGCCTTTGGCAAAATCATTATAGCTCATGCCGACAAAATTGCAGACGGCAGAAATGCTGTTGGAACAACATGCCATCAGCGGAAAATCTTTCGGCAGCACATTACGGATCGCGTCAAGAAATTTCCCAACATCACTGTACCGCATCTGAATCCAATCGCGGAATGCAGGATTTCGCCAATTTCCCCAGAAGTTCATATCATCACCGGGCGGCAATTCATGTCCGTAACTTTCACGAAACTCCTTTAAACAATGCGGACAGGCACAGGTTTCAAAGGCACTGTAATGGATTGCATCATCGGACATCAGCCCGTCAATCCCGGTCTCCGCAACGAGACGTTTGACATACTTCAAATACGAACTGACAAAGTCCGGATTGTTAAAACAAAATTGTTTAGCGCTATATGCCGGAACTGTCGATTTTTGCCGGGTGCGAACGTCAATCTGCCGCCAGTCTTCCAACATGAAACCATTATAGTTCCAAGTTTCAGCGACATCGCGACTCGGGGCAAACGGAACATGGTGCCGATGCTCCAGGCGAATGGTTTTCATCTCTTCCACCGTACTGAAATGATGAGTCAACACAGAGGAATGGTGATCGTACAGCTTCAAGCCACGTTGATGGAGCTCATCAGCACAGAAATGCAGCAGATCATGCAGCGCCGTCCATAATGGCATAAAATCCCAGCGAAAATGCGCTCCGAAAATAATTGCGACATCAGCTCCTGATTCCAGCATCAGGTCGGCACGGCGACGCATCTTATCGGCAACGTCTTCATCCGGCCACATTAAATCGTTCCAGGTAATCCACCAGCTGATTGCACGCAGCTTGGTCGTGTCATCCATTTTTTCAATCATACTTTCTCTCCCGATACCAGGCTTGTTTATCGTACTATACCATAAAATCCGTTTTTTACGAACGTTTCCGTCCCGGACTCATCATCAACCAGACTCCAAAAAGGATTGCGCCAAGCGCCGGGATGTAACCCCAACGAAAACTTTCACGCAATACTGTCAAACTCAACAACAGTGTCACAGCTAAGCTCAAATAACCGAACGCCCCCAGCGTCCCTGCCTTCAGATATTTCAAAGCCGCATACCAGCAGGCATAGGCAATTCCTCCGGTAAAAACTCCCATATAAAAGACTCCGATCCATAAACGGCAGCCAAGATCCAGCGTCATCTTTCCAGAAGCAAATGGCAATAAACACGCCAACTGGATTGTCCCGAAGAAAATTGCACAAGTTGCGCCAATTGTCCCGTCGTATTTTTTTTCAACCCGGGTTCCTCCAACCGTGTATGCAGCCCAGGCAATTCCGGAAGCCAACGCCATCAGGTCTCCCGGCAACATGGAAGCCTGTCCGGCGCCGGAATACGCATCGCCACCCTTCAACAAAACTGCGGCAGTTACTCCAGCAAACCCTATCACCATGCCCAATCCCTTCCGCCAGGAAAACCCTTCTTTTAAAAAGAAATATGCCAGAATTACGGTAAAAATCGGAGAAGCATTCGCCAACATGCTGCATCGGAGAGCGGTTGTATATTGCAGCGCCCCCAACTGTAATAATCCTTCCCCGACGATTCCTGTAGCGCCAAGCCAGAAAAACCACTTCCAATCCTGTTTCAAGGCCGTCAGTAACAATCCGGTACGCTTCGTCAAGCTAAGGAAAATCAAAAGGAAAAATGAAGCAAAAAGATATCGCAAAAATGTTAAATACAACGGGTCAAACGAATCAGCGTCCTCCCCGTATAACAAACGACCAACAACGTAAAAACTCCCCCACAAACAAGTAGGAATCAGCCCGAGAATGACTCCACGAACTGCATGATTACTGGAACTTTGATTCATCTTCCTTCTTTCCGTTATGATAGACTTTTATTACAGGATTGTTTTCCCCAGCAGCGATTGCAGGAAATCCGCCGCCAAATGCCAACCATCGCCGTCCACACCGGCAACTCCGCAAAAAACGGCTCCGGCCACACGCCGGGGTGCTACCAGTTCCAACGCCGTATGTGCTTCACGAAAATCCAGTCCCCCGCGCACCGGCGCTAAAATATCCCTGGTCACGCCTGGATCAACGACATCCATTGACCAAATGACAAAAATTCCTTCCCGGCAATGTCCAAGTGCACGGCAACTCTCACGCACAACTGGCGCAATACCGTCAGCGTCAATATCTGCCATACTCCCCAGAATCGACCGGGACTGACGCAATTCATTTCTGCGAACCGCGCTGAGCTGGCGAAACCCGATATATGCGACATTTTCATCAGGAAACCCCAAAGCTCTGGCACTGATCGGAGCCCGTGCAGAAAAGAAGAGAACTCCGGTCAAAGCTGGATCTAAACCAAGTCGAGACAACATCCCGGCATCTTTCGCGAACCAGGTATCACCCAGAAATACCGGCCGTTTCATTTCCTTGAGGGCAAGTTGAGCTGCATCCAGAGAATATTCCGTTGCACGTTGTGCCGTCTGATCATTCTGGCAATACAGTTCCGCTGCCGGGTGTAGTTCTTCAGGTGCAAAAAGTACTGTTCCGTGAAATGACCCGGCATCTGCCACGTCAACAAATTCCTTGGTAACATACGCCGACGTCATTGCCCCGAGCAGCGCGGCATATCGGCAATAAAACTTTAAAACATCCCCGGCCTGCGGAACAGATTCAGCATCATCCGCAGAACAAATCAAGTGATCACTGCTGCCGCCGAGAACACGAATCCCTTTCATTTGCGGAATCAACTGCTCCGGCACAGTATCCTCCCTGCCGATGCCTAAGATCAGCCGGTGGGAAAACCCCTCTTCTCCTCCTTGACGCACCGGATTTCCGAACGCATCCAATCCCTGCTCTCCCTCTGGAGCAGCAGGTTTATATTCTGACTCGATCACTTCGGCAGCAAGGGTAAACCCATCCTGCCGCAAAAATTCTAATGCATTACCATGAGCAGTTTCCCTACCCAGCAAAATGGATTCCCCCAATCGCAAATGGTTAATTCGTCGTGGAACTTTTCCTGCCATTGCCAATAGAAGCGTATTGGAATTTCCTCCAGAAACGTACTGCAAACGGATCTTACAACGTTCTTCGACCTCATCTGCAGTCGCCGCCAACAAACCAAGATTTTTTTCTGTAGGCAACACCCCGCCGAAGCAACCAAGGTTTGTCCCGATACCGATCAGTTCCAGATTGGGCATTGTCAGGATCTCGGACGCATATTCCACCACCTCAGTCGGCATAACGCCTTCCCGGCGATCTCCTACATCAACCATCAGCAGAACCTTATGTACCCGGCCACGCTTGCCTGCTGCACGGGACAATGCCTGTAATGTCCGGAGGTCGGAATTTAAACTGACATCCGCGTATTCCACAACCTCTTCTGCCTGACTGATCATCGGCAGCCGCAACAGCCAGAGTGGGGCATCTACACCATTCCGGCGAAGACGGACCAGGTTTTCCAACCGGGAATCAGCAATATCGCTGACTCCACCGGCCAACATCGCCGCAGCGACTTGCGGAGAACCGCAACAACCCTTGACTACTCCGGCAACGGTAATCCCGAATGCACCAAGCCGTTCCGTTAAAACCCGACTGTTGTGGGTAATGGCTTCTAATGAAATATGCAATGCTGGCAGTGGGTGGGTCATATATTCATAACTCCTCGGGAATAAAGAGACGACAGCTTTCTTTCTCAGTTTTCAAAACCAGAGTTGTATGAGATTTTCTGACCAACGGCAACTGTCCGATACGAGTCATCAGATCCGCTAAAGCATCGGTGTCAGCGACTCGAACCTTCAGCAGGTAACAGTATTCTCCGGAAACGTCATGCACTTCCTGTATTTCAGGA
>CALGPR010000493.1 GCA_937960425.1 uncultured Lentisphaeria bacterium | reverse complement strand
ATATTGCGTCACACCATCGGCAAAAATTTCCGCTTTTGTGTCCGCACTACAGACAGTCGGAAGAAATGCTCCAACAAACAGGGCAACGCACCCCAGACGTTTCAGGATTTTTAACAACTGTTTACGTCCTTCGGCAGCAGGACGTTTTTCCACAGCTCCAGGCAAATATGAAGAATTACCATATTCATTCAGAAGCACAGCCAATTCCGGGTGGCTGTCACGAAGATTTTCTGCTGCCTCAGTAGCCGAAGTCCCCGGCGGTAACGAAAGAAGATCATTCACCAGTGGTAAAACCTCCAGATTTACAACATTGTCGAGCTCATCATCACTACAGGAACGAATTTTCGACAAGACTGAACCTTTACGTTTCTGTGCACTTTTTTTCCGTTTCAGTTCTTCGTCCCCGGCAATCGCCATCCGGCGATAGCGCACCAGTTCTGCAACCGCCAATAACAGCGGGCCGGCAATCAAAAAGAAAAGAGTACCGACAATATGATTTTTCCACAGAGGCAACGCTACTTCACTACCCGGCGACGACTTGAGATACAAAATAGTATCGCGCTTCAACTCGGGCTGCTTTGCCTCTTCCGTCTGACGCATTGCATCACTATATTGAGCCGAATGCAACACCCGGCTGGCCACCGCTTCCTCTGCTGCACCAGGCTGCACCTCAAATTCGGCACTGAACGGAAATTGCCGATAGGTATTTTCCGCGGGCTGGAAGGTTGACAATGCAAAATCAATCCTGTTCTTCCCCGCAGATAATGGGATGAAAATGTATTCAATCGTTGCCCCATTACCTTCAGAAGACTTGCGGATTTCCGGCGGATAAACCCGGAAAGAAGGAAGTGACAGTTCTGGAGCCTTTAACCCATCAACAGAACCGTCTCCCCGAATTTTACATTGCAGGGAAAACGGTTCTCCGACTTTCAGCTCTGAATGAATTTCTGGATAGATGATTTCCCAATCTCCGATCAGTCCAATATAATTTGCATCCGAAGGAGCCGTCGGTAATGACTTGATCGTCAATTCCGGAAGCTGCAATTCCAATGGGTGCGGAACACTTGTATCGTTGCTGAAAAAATCAGCAAACGGGTCATTACTGCGGCGGCGAGGTACAATAATGGCAGTATCCAAAACCCCCGACATTTTGACAGTTCCGGGGCTGATTACCCGAAATGAAGTTTTAAACCGCGCAATCTGATACGGCAACCCGTTAACGGTAGTTTCGGCTGTAGACGGAATTGTAAACTCAGCGCTGTCAGGATTTTCGCCGGAATAATCATGAAAAATTGCCTTATCAATCTGCAACCGCGGATAGGAAGCCTGGAATCGCAAATCCCGGTATGAATACAAATAAATTTCCAGCGGGATTTCCTCTCCAACATAAAAGACAGTTCGATCGCCAGGAATCGATGCTTTAGCAAAAATTGCATTTTCCAGCGTCAATTTCTGCTCGTCATTATTTACTGCTGAGCCGTCACTGTTTTTCACGGTTCCTTTGGGAATCTTGATCAGCTCTGGAGACACCACAGAAATAGTAACCGCATCTGTTTTAACGGTCTGATCACCAATTTTGACAGTCAGGTAGGGGATCGTCAAAGTACCGGTTTTTTGAGCCAGAAAGGTAAAAGCCGCCGTCTGCTGAATTTTTCCGTTGATAATTGAAGTAGACTGCATAGTTCGGTTTCGCAGCAGACTGACCCCATCCACCGCAGGCACTTCCAGCAAACTGATGGGATCACGAGTATCCGTCGTAATAGCAATACGGAATGTCCCATTCTGAATCACCTCTGAAGGAACTGCTTCCACAGAAACCTCCAGAGCCCACCCTGTCATCGGAGCAACGATCACAGCAATTGCCGTAAACAGGAGAGAAAAAAGTTTTTTATCACAAAAAGTTATCATACATAACACCTTTCTAACCAATTACCAGTCTTTTTCCGGCTGAGGTAAGCGGACGCCTTCCAGGCTCTGCCGTTTCACTGCATCACGAAATTCCTGTTCCCGCTCTGCCATAATTTCCAGTAAAGCGCGTGCCTGTTCTTTATCAATCTCAGCATCTTTTGCCTCACCGACCACTCCCTCTTGCTGCTCTGGCAGGAAATCTTCATTTCCCTCCTCTTCCGTTGCACCAGACTCAGGTGCCTGTTGCTCCTGATTTTCCGAGTCACCCTCTTGCCCGTCTCCGCCTTTCTGATTCTGTTGAGCATCATCCGGCAAATTAACGCCAAGTTTTTTTAACGCCTCCTGCAGTTTTTTGGCAGCTTCATCGTAGTTCTTTTCCTGCTGTTCTTTCCGGGCATCTTCAAAATCTTGAGCAGCACCCTTTGCCGCTTCGGCAAGATTCGATTGTTGTAATTTCTCGGCAAGTTCCTGCAACTTTTCTGCCGCCTGTTGCGCAGCTTCAGCGGCCTGCTGTGCCTGATC
>CALGPR010000492.1 GCA_937960425.1 uncultured Lentisphaeria bacterium | reverse complement strand
CATAGAAATCACCTTGTACTTTGTTTCTCCCCTCCTTCCTGATGACCTGATGTTGTTATCTCGTCCGATAAGCTACCTCTGCTATTCGGTCAAGAGTCTTTCGGAGCAACCTCATAAAATTGAACTTTACGTCAATTTTGACAATAATATTTGCGTAAATGACTGTTCTCAACCCACCACTTGGGGGCGATTCAATCTCGAGTGTATGGACGTCATGAGTTTTTCTGCCGCGGAACAAAAACCGTTGAATCGAGCGGGAGATGATTTGCGAATTGATTGGGGTACCTTCTATCTGGGCTTGCCTCATACAAACGGAACAATGACTTCTGCCATTGCGCCCAACCATGAGCTGTGGCAAGAGTTTTCCTCCTACGGAAAGCTTTTACGTAGCGATGATATGACCATGCCTAAACCACCGACCCCATTTTGTCATACACTTGGTGCTGCGATTGACTTGGGAACAGTGTCAACCAAAGAACATGATGGCTACTTTCTGGTTGCCTATGACAGTCGAGAATCCATCAGTTATTTGAATTGCCCTCTCTATGGGTATTGGGCAAAAGATGGTGAGAATATTGGTACTATCCTGTTAGATGCAATGCGCCGGCATGCAAAAATTCTAACTCATTCTGCTGAATTTGACCATGACTTTGAAAAACGTTTTTCTCGTGTTGGCGGGAATTTCTATGCAGAATTAAATGCGCTTGCCTATCGGCAAACGATCGGAGCGCATAAATTAGTTGCTGATTTTAATGGAAATCCGCTTTTTTTCTCAAAAGAAAATTTCTCCAATGGCTGCATTGCAACAGTCGATGTTACCTATCCCTCAGCTCCGCTTTTTGTGGCCTTTGCCCCGGAATTATTGAAAGCAATGTTGATTCCGATTTTAGATTACGCCAAGCGTCCACGCTGGCGCTTCCCTTTTGCACCCCATGATCTGGGTTGTTATCCATTGGCAAACGGACAAGTATATGGTGGGGGAGAAAGAAATGAATCCGATCAGATGCCGGTAGAAGAATGCGGCAATATGCTGCTTCTTGTCACAATGCTGGGGAAATTTAACGAAGATTGGAGTTGTAGTGAACAATATTACGAATTGTTAAAAGACTGGGCTGACTATCTTCTGGATAAAGGTTATGATCCGGAAAATCAACTTTGTACTGATGACTTTGCCGGCCATCTTGCGCATAATGCAAATTTGTCAATCAAAGCTCTGCTGGCACTAGCTGCGTTTGCAGAAATTGCAGAGCACAATGGGCGTGACGGAAGTATTTACAGACACGCTGCGGAAAAGGGAGCAGAACAATGGTTGCAAGATAGCCGTTCCAATGATTCTGCACATACGGTATTGGCCTTTAATGCAAAAAACACTTGGAGTATGAAATACAATCTGGTTTGGGATAAGTTGTTAAATTTACATCTTTTTCCGGAAGAATTGGCACAACAAGAAGTTACCTTTTATTTACAACAAGCCAACCAATATGGCATTCCACTTGATAACCGGGCAAATTATACTAAACTGGATTGGCTGGTCTGGATTGCGACGTTGTCCGGCAAACGGGTTGATTTTGATGCGGTTCTCACTCTGATAGGTAATTTTCTGCGGGACACTCCTGATCGTGTACCGCTGACGGACTGGTATGACACCAAGGATGCCCATTGCGTAAATTTTCGGGCCAGAAGCGTTGTTGGTGGACTGGCAATTGCCCTGCTTTTTCAGCAACGCCAGGAAAA
>CALGPR010000491.1 GCA_937960425.1 uncultured Lentisphaeria bacterium | reverse complement strand
GGATACACGTCGGCAAATTCATGGATGACAGCATCAGCAACCTGAACCATGAATTTCCCTTCGATGCCCAGCTTGCGTCCTTCACGGATGGAACGGCGGATCAAGCGGCGCAAGACATATCCCTGATCAACGTTGCCGGGAGTGATACCGTCTGCCATAATAAACACAGCAGCCCGGACATGGTCGGCAATGATGCGTTCAGAAGAAGTCCGCGTTGCCGGGTCAACCGCAGAAACACCCCGCACTGCGTCAATTGCGGCAAAGATCGGCGTGAAAAGTTCCGTTTCATAGCAGCTCTTTTTTCCCTGGAGAATGGCGGTAACACGTTCCAATCCCATTCCGGTGTCAACGTTGCGTTGTGCCAGCGGAATAAAGGAACCGTCCGGCTGCTTGTCGTATTGCATGAAAACATCATTCCAGATTTCAACCCACAATTTGTTTGCGGGGTCAAAAACTTCCGGAGCCGGCTCGCTTCCAGTCCAGTAAAACATTTCCGTGTCCGGGCCGCAGGGACCGGTTTGGCCAGCGGGCCCCCACCAGTTATCTTTTTTCGGCAACCGGGCAATACGCTTTTCTGAAACGCCGAGGCTACGCCAGAGGTTGAAAGCGGTTTCATCAAAGGGACAGTCTTCGTTTCCGGCAAAAACGGTAAATGCCAGGCGATCCAGCGGAATATTCAAATTATCTTTGCCGGTCAAAAACTCAAAACTGAAACGGATCGCATCATCTTTGAAATAATCGCCGAGAGACCAGTTCCCGAGCATTTCGAAGAAAGTCAAATGCACTGCGTCCCCGACTTCATCGATATCGCCGGTACGGATACACTTCTGAACATCGCAAAGGCGGACGCCTTGAGGATGTTTTGCGCCAAGCAGATAAGGAACCAGGGGATGCATTCCTGCTGTGGTAAAGAGGCAGGTCGGATCATTTTCCGGGATCAACGAAGCGCTTTTGATCACGGCGTGGCCTTTGCTGTGAAAAAAGTCGAGATATTTTTTACGTAATTCACGTGCTTTCATAATACAATCTTCTTTTCAGTGTCAGTGATTTTTAATTATGGGAACAGAAACCAGGCATTCAGACTTCCACTTGAGAATGCAGAGAACCGCAGCGGATGACACAATTTACCGGTTGTGCAAGTGGCTCCGATTATCGTAAAAAAACATTCTTCTCAAAGCTGAAAAGTCCTGATCGCCTGAGGTACTGTTTTATCTATCAAACAGTAATTTAACACTCCCAGGCATAATTTTCAAGCAGAAAAAGAACAGAGAAAGCATTCCCTATGTTGGGAAATTTCGGAGATAATTTTGCTGTTTTATTTTATCAAGTGCTTACAGAAGCATTGCGACAAGAGGC
>CALGPR010000490.1 GCA_937960425.1 uncultured Lentisphaeria bacterium | reverse complement strand
GGCAAAGCCTGTCATACAACGGACAGCTTATGCATCAAAGGCATGGCCGGCAGAACCGAGAACTTCAATATTCTTGCGAATATAAAGTTTTTTGAGAGCTTCACGAGCCGGGCCAAGATACTTGCGCGGGTCAAATTCTTCCGGTTTATCATGGAAAACTTTACGAATTGCCGCAGTCATAGCCAAACGGCCGTCAGAGTCAATATTGATTTTGCAAACTGCAGATTTTGCCGCCAGACGGAGCTGGTCTTCACCAATACCGATAGCATCTTTCAGTTTACCGCCATTTTCATTGATGATCTTGACCAGATCCTGCGGAACAGAGCTGGAACCGTGCAGAACAATCGGAAATCCCGGAATGCGCTTTTCGATTTCAGCAAGAATATCAAGACGAATCTTCGGGTCATCGCCCGGTTTGAATTTGTAAGCGCCATGAGAAGTACCGATCGCAATGGCAAGACTGTCAACACCAGTAGCCTTGACAAATGCTTCCACTTCATCAGGTTCAGTATAAGTATGATGTTCAGCCTTGACGTCATCTTCAATACCGGCCAGAACACCGAGCTCACCTTCAACGGTAACATCATGGGCATGAGCGTATTCCACAACCTTCTTCGTCAAAGCGATATTTTCTTCAAAAGGAAGATGGGAACCATCGATCATAACCGAGGAAAACCCGAAATCAATGCAGCTTTTGCAGGTTTCAAAATCGGGGCCATGGTCAAGATGCAGAACAATCGGAATCGCCTTGGGATAGCCGGCAGCCTGCGCGAGTTCTTCGGCATACTTCACCGCACCCTGGGCCATATAGCGCAGGAGGGTCTGATTGGCATAGTCACGGGCACCTTTGGAAACTTGAAGAATCAACGGAGATTTAGTTTCCGTACAGGCTTGAATAATCGCCTGGAGCTGTTCCATATTGTTGAAGTTGTAGGCTGGGATCGCATACCCGCCTTTGACTGCTTTGGCGAAGAGATCACGTGTATTCACGAGACCAAGATCTTTATAGCTGACCGCCATTTTAGAAACTCCTTAGGTTAAGTTCAAAAGAAATCTCTCCGGAAAACGTTCCGGTAAAACTCCATTTATGTTTCAATAATTTACCCGTAATCCCAACGAATTGCAAATAACAAAGGTTTTTTCCTTTCTTTTTTTATCCTGATTTTGTAAAATAGCAATTTCATCGTCATTCGGACTTGATAAAAGATGTAGAAACAGGTATCTTATAGAAGGTGTCTTCGCAGTGTGGACTTTTTTCTTCCATCCTCCTGGATACCGCTGAATTAACAGATGGAACCCGAAGCTGCTGTATCAGTAAAAACCTATGAAAGGATACTTCATGAAGACCATATCTCCGCTTCAAAAAGCCCGCGCTTCCTATGCGCCGAAACTTCCTCCTGCCTTTGCCAACGGCGCAGCTGCCGTTACCGCAATTGAAGGAGCTGCGACTTCCGCGGTTGCTGATGTAGAAAAAATCAAAGCACTGTTTTCTGCAACGTTCGGAAGTCCTGCGTTAACTTTTGAAGCAAGTTCGAAAAAGTCCTTTGTGCCCATCAATGTCGGAGTCATTCTTTCCGGTGGCCAAGCCCCCGGCGGACACAATGTTATCGCCGGTCTCTACGATGGTCTGAAAGCACTCAACCCAGCCTGCCGTCTTTTTGGATTTCTTAAAGGACCGGACGGGCTGGTCAAAAATCAGTACATTGAATTGACTGATGCTATAATTGATGAATACCGCAATACCGGCGGCTTTGACATGATCGGATCCGGACGTACCAAACTCGAAACCGAAGAACAGTTCAACAAAGGATACGCTAATTGCAAGGCGATCGGTATCACTGCATTGGTCATTATCGGCGGTGATGATTCCAATACCAATGCCTGTCTGCTGGCAGAATACTATAAAAAGAACAATATGGGCATCCAGGTCATCGGCTGTCCGAAAACTATTGATGGCGACCTGAAAAACGAACAGATCGAAACCTCTTTCGGGTTCGATACCGCCTGCCGTGTCTACAGCGAACTCATCGGGAATATCGGCCGTGATGCAAATTCGGCAAAAAAATACTGGCATTTCATTAAATTGATGGGGCGTTCCGCTTCTCATATCGCCTTGGAATGTGCTTTACAGACTCAACCCAATATCGCAATCATCTCGGAAGAAGTCGCGGCAAAAAAGATGACTCTGAGTCAGATTGTCAAATATATGGCTGGAATCGTAGCAAAACGTGCTGCGGATGGCAACAATTTCGGTGTGGCATTAATTCCTGAAGGGCTGATTGAATTTGTTCCGGAAGTAAAGGCGCTGATTGCCGAACTGAACGATCTTCTGGCCCGCGAAGCTGACGCTTTCGCAAAATGTGCTGATGCAGATGCAAAAGTCCAGTTCATCAAATCAAAGCTTTCTGATGATCTGAAAAAAGTATTTGAGTCTCTGCCTCACGGCATTCAGGTTCAACTTTCACTCGACCGCGACCCGCACGGGAATGTCCAGGTTTCCCTGATTGAGACTGAAAAAATGCTTGCCGAAATGGTAGGGCGTGAACTTAAAGCGATGGCAGCCAAAGGTGAATACACCGGCAAATTCGCAACTCAGGTTCATTTCTTCGGGTACGAAGGCCGCTGTGCAGCACCCTCCAATTACGACGCTGACTACTGCTACAGTCTCGGATATACCGCCAGTGCGCTGATCGGCGCTGGGAAAACCGGGTATATGTCTTCTGTTCGCAACACTACCGCCCCCGCCTCAAAATGGATTGCTGGGGGTATTCCCATCACCATGATGATGAATATGGAACGCCGGCACGGCGAAGACAAGCCCGTCATCCGTAAGGCTCTCGTCGAACTTGACGGAAAACCGTTCGCCTTCTTTGCTGCGCATCGCGACCAGTGGGCGGTTGAAACAGCTTACGTTTATCCAGGCCCGATTCAATACTTTGGGCCGGCTGAAGTCTGCGATCTCGTGACCAAAACACTGATGCTTGAACAGGGTAAATAAGCATGGGAAAGTCCGGCAAACAAATTGACGTTGCCTACGTCGCAGCGCTGGCACGACTGGAGATTCCAGCGGAGGCACAGGAGCGTCTCCAGCGGGATATGGAAAGCATTGTCGGTTATATCGAAGAGCTCGCCGAGCTCGATGTCACCGGAATTGAACCCCTTGCCCATGCTTCAATGCTGACCAATGTCGTTCGCGAAGATGTCACAAAGCAACCGTTTGACCGGGCGCTGATGCTCAAAAATGCGCCCGGTATCATCAACGACAATTTAATCAAAGTGCCGCAGGTGTTGCCTGGTGAAGGGATGAATTGATATGGATTTTTCCGACTTGAAAAACCTGACCATCGCCGAACAGGCTCAAGCGTTGGCATCCGGCAATTGTACTTGTGTACAGTTGGCAACAGCCTATCTCGACCGTATTGCTGCTTTAGACGGCAAGGTCAAGGCGTTTATTGAAATTGATCGAAACCGTATCTTGGCACAGGCAGCTGCTGCTGACGAACGCCGTGCTGCGGGAAAAGCGCTCAGCGACTATGACGGAATTCTTATCGGAATCAAAGACTGCATTGCTACCGCCGACGAACGGTTGAGCTGTGCATCAAAGATTCTCTCCAATGTTATTTCGCCCTATGACTCCACTGCCGTTGCCCGCCTGAAACAAAAAGGTTTTATCCCGACCGGCCGGTTAAATATGGACGAATTTGCCATGGGATCTTCCTGCGAAAACAGTTCGGTTGCCAAAACAGCTAATCCCTGGAATCTTAATTGCGTTCCCGGAGGATCCAGCGGTGGCTCTGCCGCGGCTGTTGCTGCAAATTTTGTGCCCGCAGCCCTTGGATCT
>CALGPR010000489.1 GCA_937960425.1 uncultured Lentisphaeria bacterium | reverse complement strand
GGGAAGGCTATTTCCCATTCAAGCGGAAGATGGTCGGCACCAGCGTCAGATATCGTAATTCCGATATCATCAGATTTATTTTGACAAGCGAAGAAGCTGAATAACAGTAAATGATTATCTAGTAAAAAAGCATATTGTAGTTTGATAGATTCGAGGTTTATTCTCGAATCTATCAAACTGGCTAAAACAATAAATATCAAAGAATATTTTTTAATATACGCAGAAATATGGAAGGACTGTACTGTTTATAACAGTCAAAACTACGCATGAACGAATGTAATCATTTGTTGATAAACATTTTATTGCAAAAACAAGAAAAGAACGTTCATCTTGAAGAATAAACGTTCTCCAAGGAAAAATAAACGTACCTCAGATCAAAATGAACGTGTTTGCGGTTGAGAGGTAATCGGCCTCACGTTAGTTTTTTCTGCCATTCTCGAATTGTCTTCGGAGTAACATTGAACCAGTATCCCAATTTATTTGCAGAGATAGATCTATTGGATAAAATATTTTTTAAATACGCTTTGTCAAAGCTTATTTCTGCGTATTCATTCTCTTCATTTATGACGATCGTCATCGGGTGATGTTCTGCGTATGGATATTCGGAAATGACATATGGGCGCTCTATCGTAATACAATATTGTTGGGGAATATTATTCCCGGATGTCTTAGACAGAAGAATACATTCCGTTCCGTTGTAAAGTTTTTGTTTGCCTCCACGCAAAGAACCCGCATCAATATGGGCAATCACAATCACAGTAATTCCTGCATTGGTCAACTCGGTGATAAAGGGATAAGTATACTGGTTCCAGCCAGAATTATCAGCCACCGCATTGCCGGATACAGCAGTAATATTATCGATGATCAAAAGTTTCAAATCCTTTTCTCGATACTTCTCAACTATATTGCGAACTTTTTCGATTCCGTCAGGCGAGTGGATATTTATGCCTTGACCATTCAGGTGTTCTATGTGAAGAAACGGATGATTGGTAACATCACCGAAGAAACTTTTCAAGATTTTTTTAGTATTATTTTCGAAAGTTTTTTTTCCCAGCTCAAAATCCAAATAAAGCACATCATGCTTTATTAATTTCTCCGGACGTAATATCTGCACTAACTCTTTTCCGGAGGCGACTGCCGCAGCAACCGCGATTACAAATTTTGTTTTTCCGCTATGTTTATCGCCTACCAGCAAAATATAACGGCCGGCTTCAATCAACGGACCCAATAAAGGAGGTGTTGAGGATTTTGATTCTTCGGCCGGACGGGACAATGACACAGAAGAAAGTTCTGCTTTATCAGGTGCGGAAGAGGAAAAATAACGTTCACAAAAATTTTGTTCTGAAATTCTCTGCATGGAAAAATGCCAAGAATCTTCCTCCTTCCGAAATCCATTGAGTTCAACAAAAATTAAATTGATATTTTTTACTTGAGCTTTCATCTGCAGGTAATTGGCATGTACCCTATCCATCACCTGTTCTCGCGTTAAACCTGAATGTTCCACTATTACATAATAGACAATGCGATCGCGGAAAGGATAAAAATCTATTTCAAATCCATCAAACTGCGCTCCGTAGTACGAAGTAAAGATGCAAGGGCCTATGAGATCCTGCGGGGCAACACGAGCGAGTTCCAAACTATCAGTAAAGCATATTGGTGCGTCACGATTTTCAGCAATTTTGTCAAGATTTAATAATTTTGCAGGAATTATAGGAAGTTCTTGGAATTGGTTGTTTACAACAGAAATAACGTTTGCAATTTTGTAAGTTCCTTTGCTCCCAAAATTTACGGTAGAAAAAGGTTGATTCTTTGTTGTATTGAATATAATTGACCCTTGATTGACATTGGGGTTGCCATTAAATATTTGATAACAATAGCTTGTTTTATTTGACAATTTTTCTGGATGATCAATATCGATTCCCCATTCTTTGGCTTTCTGTGCTCGATCACTGATATGCGGATAGTTTTGGAGCCAAAACTTATAAAGGAAAGTTTTCTGCTGCTGCAAGATATCTGCAGATGCGGAAGTTCCGAGGTTTGTATTGGCAAGAGTTTGCAAATATACACAATCTCGTTTATAAGGACAATTGTCTTGACAATAATTATGATGACCGTAAAGGCATTTTAAAATCTGTTCATAATTATTGGGAACGCTGCATCCAAGCGGAAAAATGAAAGTAACTTTATTGATTTGGCAGGAATTTAAACTATTTTTATACTGATTGATTGAAACTTGCAGTTGCTGAAGTTCATTTGCTTTTTCATTCCGATAAGTTTCCAAAGTATTGATATCTATTAGTTTTGCAGGCGAAGAACTTATCGGAGAGAGAGTTGGTGAAATGCCACCATAGATTCTTTGCGAAACTTGATTATCCCAAGGAGTGCAAATATTGTTACCGTTTGAATCTAAATTGGTTAAATCTGTGCTGTTTTCTGTTTTTTGTATCTTTTGAGCATGTAATCTTTTAGAGTTTTGTGTACAGATTAAATTTGTTAATTGGATAATTTCGCGCTCTAACTCTTTCTTCTGCTTTTGCAAGATCGTTAATTTTTCTGCGACAGAATCGTGTACTTCAACATAAATCGTTTTCTCTTTTACCGCAAATCGAGTTCCATTGATGGGAAGTAGCCAGCCATCTTCCAAAGTGGTTTGAAAAATTTTCTCAAGATCGATACCGAGATAAGGCGGTGAAAATAGCAATTGTAACTTGGCATCAAGTATTATTTCTTTTTCGAGCTCAATGCAGTGAGGCAGTTGCATCAAATCCAACCAGAATGCTTCTTGAGGTTGCAATTGGATTTTTCTAAAAGTTTTTTGTGCCATGATACTCTCCTCTCGCAGTTATGATAAAGAATTATGTTATATCTAATATAAATAAGGTTAAATATTTTTTAATATACCATTTATCTAATCAAATGCCGAGGCCATATCGTCTTGCGCAGAGCGGTTGAGCGTGTAGCGATCCGCGATTTTGCGCCAGTTTTGAATGCTTTCTTCGGTCTGCCTGATGAAAGAATCGGCCGTGTCTGTATCAATTCGGAAAAGCGGCGCGACTTCTCGCGCGAGGTCGAAATCAAGGGTATTGTCGTTTTCCGAGATATTGAGAGCAAGACCGGCGCCATTCGGATTGGGATTGATGTCGTAAGCCGGAGAGAGTATCCAGCCTTGAGGCGCCAGCAGAAAACCGTGGTTGCGGAGATGGTCGTCGGTATTCTTTACTGCTATACTGAAAACGATCCGTTTCCAGAGTTCCCGCAAGTCGGCATCAGGCTGCGCACCGTACCGCATGATGAATTTGGCAATATCAAGGTAACTGGTTCCGTCCTGATAATCAGCTCCATCCGTTTTGCCGAGCAATGTCATTGCCGAAGCGAAATGGATACGGCGGTTGCCGTTGCGGTCGAAACGTCTGGTCAGGAAAGTAGAGCCATTTTTGGAGAACTTGTCAAGTCGGCATTCCGGCAGGCGGAGCCCGACTTGTCTTGCCAGTTGATGCGCGACCATTTCCCATGCGCCGATATCAGTGGAATCCGCCTTGCTCGGAAACTTGGCGATCCAGAGATTGCCTTCCGGATCAAGTACATTCGCCTTCGGACGTGCGCCTCCCAATGAAGAGCCGGGAGCAATCAGCATCGACAGCCATTTCTCATGTTCGTTGTCGGATTGCGATTCATCCTCATAATTACGGCTGGCGGCTTCCAGTTCGCGCAGACTGGTCCAGGGCGGAGCTGCCATCGCCCGGTCATTGTTGACAAACTCTCCGTCGGGTGATACCTTGAAGCGGATCGCTCCCATGCGGGTTTCATCGTAAACGCCCAGCAGATAATCGGACTCCTGCAA
>CALGPR010000488.1 GCA_937960425.1 uncultured Lentisphaeria bacterium | reverse complement strand
CAACCGCTAAAGGACAAAGGAGTCAGAGATGGCGAAAGTTACGATTACTGATTTGATGGAAGCCGGATGTCATTTTGGTCACCAGACCAAACGTTGGAACCCGAAAATGAAGCGTTTTGTTTATGGTTCAAAGAATGGAATCTCCATTATTGACCTGACCAAAACCATGCGCCAGATCGGCGATGCCTGCAATTTCCTGCAGCGTGTTGTGATGGATGGCGGCGATATCCTGGTGGTCGGCACCAAGCGTCAGGCTCAGCAGATCACCCGTGAAATTGCCGAACGTACCGGCATGTATTATGTTTCTGAACGCTGGATGGGTGGAACGCTCACCAATAATGTCACCATCCGCAAGAGCATTGCCAAGATGCATGAACTGGATAAAGTTCTTTCTGGTGACAGCGTTAAGAATATGAAGAAAAAAGAGCTGTCAATGAGCACCCGCGAAGTCGAGCGTTTGCACCGCAATCTTGACGGTATCGCAGCGATGAAACGTCTCCCGGCAGCAATGATCATTATTGACGTCTGTCATGACGATATCGCGGTTCGTGAAGCCAATAAATTGAAAATTCCGGTAGTCGCAATTGTTGATACCAACGGTGACCCGGATCCGATCGAATATCCTGTTGTCGCCAATGATGATGCGGTTAAATCTTTGAAGATTATCACCGATCTCTTTGTCGACGCTATTCTCGTTGCCAAGGAAGTTTATCAGAAGCAGGTTGTTGAAGAACGTGCTGCCCGTGAGGCCGCCAAGAAGAGCGAAGCAGATGAAAAGAGTGAAGCTAAGCCGGCTCGCCGTTCCCGTAAGAAAGCGGAAGCTGCCGCTCCTGCGCCTGCTGCCGCACCGGCTCCGGCTGCGGAATAATTGATTTCAAGAGACAATTTTAGAGTTATTTGGAGTGATTGATTATGGCTATCAGTGCAAAAGAAGTTTCCGCGCTTCGTGAAAAGACCGGCGCCGGGATGATGGATTGCAAACGTGCTTTGACCGAAGCCAACGGCGATATGGAAAAGGCCCTTGACGTTCTGCGCAAGAATGGCATGGCCAAAGCAGAAAAGAAGTCCGGCCGCGCGACACATGAAGGAAAGATTGTTGCTAAAGTCGAAGGCAACAAGGCTGCCATGGTTGAAATTCTTTGCGAAACCGACTTTGTTGCCAAGAATGAAAAATTCCAGGGATTCTGTAATGAAATCCTCGCAGACACTCTTCAGCTTGAAGGCAATGGCTGCGTTACTGAAAAGTTGCAGGCTGAAAAGAAAGACGTCCTGACCAACATGATCGCTACGATCGGAGAAAATATGCAGCTTCGTCGGGCTGCAAAATGGGAAACTACCGGTAAAGTTGCGACCTATCTGCACATGGGTGGCCGTATTGGCGTCATCGTCGAAGTGGAAGGCGAAGTCAGTGATGAAACAATGAATGCCTTGTGTATGCACATTGCGGCATTCCGTCCGGAATTCATCTGCTCAGGTTGCATTCCGGAAGATCGCATTGCTCATGAGAAAGAAATCGCTGCGGCGCAGATTCAGGGCAAACCTGCTGCAATGGTCGAAAAGATTGTGGAAGGCAAGATCAATAAATGGTTTACTGAAGTTTGCCTGATCAATCAGCCGTGGATTCTTGATGACAAAACGTCTTTTGCTAAATTAAATCCCAAAGCTGTGGTCAAACGTTTCCTGCGTTGGGAAGTTGGTGAAGAGCTTTAAGATTTTTTTGCGAATCTGTCTGGAACGGAAGCAATTCCCTGCTTCCGTTCTTTTTTTATTGCGAAAGCCGTTGAAAATGAAAATGCAGATTGTTTTTTGAGCTAAGGAAGTTATATTATCAAATGGATCTCTCTGCAGATTGAGAAAAAGTTCTGAAGTCCTTTATTGGAAAATTGGAGTAATCTGTGACCGTTCGCAAAAAATTGTTTTTGCGGTATCGTATTTTACTTGCGGATTACGGTATGGCATGTATAAAAGAATGGATTGAGTTCTTTCCGGGGAATCGGGTAGTCGAATTGTTCCAGAAGGGGGCCTGATTGTGTTGCAGAGTAGGTTGAAGCTTTGTTATTGAGATAGAATATAGCTGATCTGTGTGAGGAAAATCACTTACTATGAAGACATTTGAAGAATTATTTGCTGAATTGCAGGCGAAAGCTGCGGCTGGGAATCCGGAGTCCGGAACTGTTAAAGAATTGGCCAAAGGCAAGCATTTTATCGGCAAAAAAGTTGTTGAGGAGGCTGGAGAGGTCTGGATGGCTGCGGAATATGAAGGCAGGGAAAAAACTGCTGAAGAAATTTCTCAACTTTTTTATCATCTTCAGGTCATGATGATTGCCAATGATTTAAAACTGGAAGATGTATACCGCTATCTGTGAGATCTGTTATCGCTTGCACTGCGCATGGCTTTGCCGAAAGGAATGAATATGTTGAAGTTGGCTGTCCCGAATAAAGGGGCTTTATCTGAAGATGCGGTTCTCCTGCTCAAGGAGGCTGGTTATAAGTGTTCCCGTTGGGGGCGTGAATTGATTGTCAGCGATCGCCTGAACGGAATAGATTTTGTTTTTTTGCGGCCGCGTGATATTGCAATTTATGTAGGCAATGGGATTCTTGAACTCGGGATTACCGGTAGAGATTTGGCGATAGACAGTTGCTCGGATGTCTACGAGATTCAGCCGTTAAATTTCGGACATTCCAGTTTTCGTTATGCAATTCCCAAAGATCGCGATTTGACTCCCGATCAGTTTG
>CALGPR010000487.1 GCA_937960425.1 uncultured Lentisphaeria bacterium | reverse complement strand
TCTTGTCTGGTTCGTTTGATGAGTGTGTCGCATGATCTCAATGCACCAGCGACATGAGCGATGAAGCCGTTCGCGATGAATGGCTTGAAAATCCTTACTGGCTGTATTTTGCCGGGGGGATTTATTTTGAGCATGAATGTCCGACCGATCAGTCGGCGAAAAGCTACCCGGAGGTAGAACAGAAAAAATACTTGAAGAATGTCTGAAAGCGGGATTGCTTTGAAGGTTTCATCAAAAAATCGAAACTGACCTGTGTGAATGTCGACAATCCCGTCCTGAAAAAGCCATACGCTACAGATGTCCGGTTTTACGACTGATTGCGTGAACGTCTGTAAAAAACGCACGTAAAAACCAGTATTAATTACGGTAACCTTACGGGGAGAGTGGCGGTCATCCAATTGAATCGGTGAGTAGACATTGTAAAAGAGAACATCAGATAGATCGCAATCAATTGCGGCAGCCTGGGAGACGAGCTGAAGGTGATCTTTGCGGCAACCGGATTAATATCCGGAAACTGATATGGGCATTGGCCTTGTTGGGGTGCCGGATTTTCAAAATCACATTGCTTCAATTGGTTTACCAATTGAAGCAATGCTACTCGAACAGGTTGGGCAAAGGAAGAGCGCGAGAAGAAAAGAACCTTTTCTTAAAAGTTTTTCTTTCTTGTATCTGGCTTTTGCATAATTGACTAATGTATGGCTGTTTTCAGATAGTGAACATAAAAAACGCAGGAAAAAATCCTGCGCCTTTGGGGATGGTTTTGCCTATCAAAGCTTTTCTTTAAGTAACGCCAGAACCATTTGGGGATTGGCTTTGCCTTTACTTAACTTCATAACCTGGCCAACCATAAATTGAATTACCCGTTCATTTCCAGAACGATATTGTTCCACTTGAGCCGGATTGGCTGCAATCGCCTGATCGACAAAGGCAGCAATCGCTCCAGCATCACTGACTTGAACGATAAGCGCAGGAGCTTTCCCCTCAGCAAACATGACGGCAAAGACATCCTTCGCTATTTTTCCGTTGATGGTTTTATTTTCAATCAAATCAACTAGAGAGCCGAGATCTTCCGCCTTAATTTTGCATTCCTTGATAGAAATGGAAGCGTTGCCGAGTTCTCGAAGCAATTCAGAAAGTACCCAATTTGCCGCAATTTTAGGATTTTTTGTCGCTTTGGCTACTTCATCAAAGTAAGCCGCAAGTTCACGGTCTTGCGTCAATACTTCTGCATCATATTCGGTTAAATCGTAGTCGGCAACAAAACGACGGCGTTTTGCCGAGGGCAATTCCGGTAATGCTGCCCGAAGAGCTTCAATTTCTTCTTCTGTCGTAACCACTGGCATTAGATCCGGATCGGGGAAATAGCGGTAATCGTGCGCTTCTTCCTTGGTCCGCATCAAATAGGTTTCCCCGTGGTCATCATTCCATCCCCGCGTTTCCTGGCGCAGGGAACCCCCGTTGTCAAGAATTTCTGCCTGCCGCTCAATTTCATAGTCAATAGCCCGGTGCACAGCTCGAAAACTATTCAAGTTTTTGATTTCAATTTTTGTTCCGAAGGTTTTTGATCCGGCAGGACGGAGGGAAATATTGACGTCACAACGGATTTGTCCTTTCTCCGCATCACAATCGCTGATGTCACCAAATTCCATGATTTCTTTTAAGGCAGAAAGATAGGCGTAAGCGGCGTCCGCACTGTGCATGTCCGGATCGCTGACAGTTTCCATCAGAGGAACACCTGCGCGGTTGTAGTCTACACCACTGGCGTTTCCGAAGTGGGTCAACTTGGCAACGTCTTCTTCCAGGTGAATTCGTGTTATGCCGATCTTTTGTTCGGGAAGAGGGGCCCCCGAAAAGCCGGTGCCTCCAATTGCAATG
>CALGPR010000486.1 GCA_937960425.1 uncultured Lentisphaeria bacterium | reverse complement strand
GGCGAACCGGTGGCAATCTGCAAAACCGATTTGTCAAACCGGCTTGATTTCGGGATTACGGCACAGGAAAGCGCCGGGGCTGGGCTGTTAAAATCAACCATCAACATCTCCGGTATTCAGTTAGGAAGCGGTTCGTGGTATGCAATCTGCAAATAGGAGTTTACAGCATGAACAGTATGATCCTTCGGGCAAATAACACAACAATCAATGGGGTTGCTCCGGTGCTGACTGGTGATAACGGGATCAATTTTCCCGTTGCCACCGGTGGGACAACTGCAGTGGCTCTGGAAGATATTTCCACTCCTGGAACAACGGATGTTGCCGTTACTTTGATTCCAAATCAGCAGTATTGGTGCCGCATCAGCAATCCCGGCACAGCAATGACAATCAATTTTAACGTTGACGATACCAAGTTTCCCGCAGGTTCAGTTGCTGAGTTCTGCATTGAATACCCGACATCCGGGGCATTCCTTACGCCGATTTTTGTTAAGCATAACAACGTTGAACTTTTCACCGTTTCTCTGAATCCGGAAATACAGTTCCTGGTTGTCAGGATCGTCAAACTGGGCGAAACATTGAAAGCTCATTCAATTTAAAAAGGAGAAAAAAATGTATACGTATACGTTAGAATATGTACAAGAGTTAAGACGGAAATGCAGGAAAAAAAACATGTGGGCTCCTGCGTCGTTTTGGATGGAATCAGGGGAATATTTAAAAAATTGTTACAACGGCATTGGGCCTGAATGCTGGTCAACACGGTTTAGGGAGTGGGTTACAAAAGCTCTGGACAGGTTTTCAACTGCTGCCTTGATTCATGATTACGAGTATTCATATTCAGCGGGGAAATGTTACAGGAATTTTACAGCTGCAAATTTTCGATTTGCGATAAATTCGATTGCTGAGGCGTGGCATTCTCGTGCCTCAATAAAACATAAATTGATTATGATTTTTTCGGGATGGTTTTTGGCATTTCTTTGTCAAGTTTTCGGATGGAAGGCCTACGAAGATGGAAAATGAAATTATGAACAAACTTGCAGTGATTGAAGCAAAAGTCAATCGCCTTGATCGAACAATCAATGGAAATGGGCAGCCGGGAATCTCTCAAAAAATAGAAAAGGAGATTACAGAACGATATCGACTTGTTGACAAAATAGAATCTATTACTGAAGATTTTAACGATCATATTGCTTTTCATGATACAAATAAGCAAGACTGGAAGTGGCTTTTGGCTTTATTGTGTGCAATTGCGGCTGCGGTAGCGGCATGGATCAAATAGAAAGGAAATAGTAAAATGAAGAAATGCGGAGCAAAAACCGAAGTTTACAGTCGAGTCTGTGGATATTTCCGCCCGGTATCAAACTGGAATAAGGGCAAACAGGAAGAATTTAAAGAGAGAAAACTTTTTAAAATTGCAAAATGAGGTAAAGAAATGAAAATTCAAGATGTTGCAGCAATTTTGGTTTGTGTCATTGGTTTTTTCTTGACAGGTTGTCTTTCTCCTACGCAAACAGTTGTGCAGCGATATGACG
>CALGPR010000485.1 GCA_937960425.1 uncultured Lentisphaeria bacterium | reverse complement strand
ATTTTGTCGATATGATTCCCGTGGACTATGTTGATACCTATAAACAGTTGATTGATTACGGCCGTTGTGAAGAGTTATACAAGGGAGACACAGTAAAAGACGCATGGGATAACGATATCCTGTACTTCCAGCCGGGAAAGAAGAACGTCAATTCCTTTGACCTGGTCTCCAAAGGGGCCGATGAAACGTACAGTGACCCGGAAGACTCAGACTACAATGAAGACGAAAATGATGATATTGCAAACTATACAATTAATTAATGATACCCAAGGCACGGAAAGGACGCGAAGGAAATGAAACGTTCACACAAAAAATTTACGCTGGTGGAAATCCTCGTCACCATTTCGATCATTCTTGTTCTGGCAGGAATGATCATGGCAGGCGTTAATGTTGTTATCGGCAAAGCAGAAAAGCTCAAAGCCAAGCAGGGCGCAGTCAATCTCGCCAATGCAGTTCGCGAATATAAAAGCGTTTACGGGACACTCCCGATCACCCGTGACCGTTCTGGAGAAAATGATACCTATCGCCTCAATGATACAGAATACGACAAATTGGTTCAAATCTTAACCAATGTCAATGGAGACTGGGTTGGGTGCGAAGCCCGTAACTATCTTGATAATAAAGATAAAAATGACAGACGCAATGCAAAAAAGAAATCTTTCCTGTCGCCCAACGACCGTTATGAAGAACTCGGGTATGTTGATCCGTGGGGGGAACGTTATGTCATTATCATGGATGACAACTATGATGGGATCATTGTATTAGAGGATGAAGAAGGTAAGGATAAGGACTATCGCACCGATGTTGTTGTATACTCCAAAGGGCTTAATGGCGAAGACAATGGGGGCTTGAGCTACGGGGAAAACGCCGAAGCCCGCACCAGCGAAAGCGGAGAAGAATACGACGATATTCTCGGCTGGTAAAAATAGCCAATGAAATCAACCCAAGGGAAACGGGATGATAAAATGAAAAAACACATCAAAATAAGGCGATTCGAGTTCTTTACGATGATTGAACTCATGGCTGTACTGGTGATTGCAGCAATCCTGCTGACCCTGGGGGCCTCGTCTTTTATGAAATCACGGGACAACGACGCAACGAATCGAGCAGCAAGCTCTTTTTCTGGAGTTCTCCAGCAAGCCCAGTCAAATGCTGTAGCTCGCCGCAAATCAGTTGCCCTGCTGGTGCCCGACGATGATACGTTTGGCCCTCGCGGTACAGTTTACCGCCTTTGCTATTTGAAGAAGGGAACCAACGAATTTGAAAGTTGGCTCAGTGAGGAGTGGAAAAAACTCCCAACCAATACACTTCTTGCGGAAGTGAATAACAATGCGTATGATGAAGCGCAAGACTTTGAAATCAAACAATCAGATACCAGTCTGATCCGTGAAGCCATAACTAAAATTCAGAAAGTTCGGATTGACAAAGATACGACTGTTGACGATATTCCCGGCATTGTTTTTTCTCCGGCCGGAGATCTTCAGGATGCAATTGAAGTCAATTTTTATCTTATTCATGGGTTCATGGATGAAAATGGTGCCCTGATGATTCCGAATCGAACTATTTTTGATGGGAAACCCCTCGATTTCATCCGTATTCGCCTCAATCCTTTTACCGGAAAGGCTAAGGTGATCCAATGAAACATTTAATACAAAAAAAGCGTAGACAACATACCTTTACTGTAATTGAACTGATTTTAGCAATTGCAGTAATCCTGGTGGGAATCACCAGTATTCTGGTATTGATGACAGCAGGCTTGTTATCCTCGCAAAGTGCGATTGGGAATACTCGCGCAGCAGATGCTGCTCAAACTATGATTTCTTATATTAAAGTTCAGGCAGTAGAAGCAGACCTTTCCGGGGATTGGGTTGATTTCTTAGAAAAATTCCCATCTCAACGCGATGATGACGACGATTGGATTTCCGGGGAAGATACAACCTTTCAACCCGGTGA
>CALGPR010000484.1 GCA_937960425.1 uncultured Lentisphaeria bacterium | reverse complement strand
TCACAGGATTACTCCATTATTGTTAGTGGAGGGAAGAATATCTTCAATATAGCAGGAAGGGATTTTGGGGCCTGGTGCGGGAAAATCCAGCTTGTATTCTTCCATTCGATAGTCATAACTAAGGAGTTGCTGTAAGCTGCTGCATTTTACCAGTACGGTCAAAAGAACTTGGCTTGCAGCTAAGTATGCAAAATCATAATGTTAATGTTGTAAGGGCGAAACACACAGGCACGGATAAAAAGTCTTTTCTTTTTATCGATAAACACCATTAAGGAGGTTGATTTATGGGGTATGCAAGCAATACATTCAGCAATGAATGGAATTTGTCAGGCAATGCACTTGCCTGGGGAACGGCAAACAAAGTGGATGGAGTTTTTGCATTTGCTACTGAAGGGGAAGATCCGGCTCCTGTTTTAACGCTGTCTGTCGATGTTCTTTTGGACGGTGCTGATCCATCGTACTATTCAATTTATAAAACCTATGACGCAGTTTACTCTGTCTCCAATACCGGCACAGAGGATTTAACAAATGTTGTTTTGACGTATACCATCGGGGCTGAAACTCTCACCTATACGTTCGAAACGATTAAAGCTGGCGAAAGTGCAACGTTTACTGCAGCGGCAGCAAGCGAAAGCGTCGGAACCCTGGCTGTTAATGGCTCCGTGACAGATCCAGTTACTTCGTCAGCAGTTACTGCAAGTGACTCGATAACCTTCGTCAGCCCTAATGTTGTTACCAACAACAGTGACGATGCTGCGACAATAGGAGCTTTCCGCTGGGTTCTCGCGAATGCGGAAGCTGGACATGACATCGTCTTTGATTCAGCTTATAGTATTTCGGTTACCAACGGAACACTTACCATCGCCAACGCAACAATCGAAGGAGCCAACTCGACGCTCAGAGGTGGTGCTGGTTCCCAGAATATCATTCTCAGTGGCACAACGACTGTAAAAAATCTTACTGCGACCAACCGTTTTATCGGAAATACACAATTGATTGCCTCCGGCAGTATCGTAACATTGGAAAACTTCTCCTACACAACCAGTCAGGGAGACGTCAACCTCGACGGCGCAGAATTGTATATCAACAACAGTTCTATTACTGCCAATACCTCAATCGGAGGAATAATTTCTTCCAATACGGCTTTAACTGTGAATGGGACCGGCAGTAAATTTACGGGAGATTACAATATTGCAGGAGGTTCTGTTGGTTTTGTCACAAGTGCAGCAGCAGAAACAACAGCTATGTTAACCGTTTCAGGAGCAATCACTGTAAATGGATCGCTCTGGGCGACTCTTACTGATCTCTCGGCTCTGGCGACTTATGTTCTGGTTTCCGGAACCGGGGTATCTGTTTTTGATGGAAAAACTTTTACCGTCAACGGTCTGGAAACAGTTGTCAATGGCGATATCGTAACCCTTGGGGATGCGAAATTTGCACTCACTACTGATGCGGATAAACTATATCTCTCTATTGTCGATGTACGGCCGATTGATGCCGTTACAATTGATGATTGGCCGGCGTCATGGGTTTCAGCTCCGGCATATGCTTATGTTGCCGAAAATGTTACCGGCAATTTCTACTCTGGAGAAAATGCCACGATTTATACCACTGTCCAGGTAAATGGCGATGGACTTGGAACCGTCTTTGGTGGCACAACGACAGCAATTGATGTCCCGGCCTATATTCAAGTCACGGGTAAAACTGGTACTGTTTTCGGCGGTGGAGATGGTGCTGATGCCGCTGATACTTACATTCAACTGAAGGATACTTCCCGCGTTTACAACGTCTATGGTGGCGGGAAAAATGGTGCCGCTGGTGCAGCCACAATGGTCATTGAAGGCGGTTCAGTCAATTATCTTTTTGGCGGCGGCTACAATTCTACTACAGAATCTGTCAATATCACGATGGATGGTGGCAGTGTATGGAAGTTCTACGGTGGAGCCGCCAGCGGCAGTATATCCGGTGATATCGTAGTTAATGTCAATAGCGGAGCGATCACCAACGCCTTCTTCGGGGCCGGGATTGGCAGTGTTGGCGGTAATGTTACGGTAACTTTTGGAGCTGATGTTGACTTCAGCTCGAAACCGATTATTTACGGTGGAGCAACGGCCGGCGTAAGCAGCGCAATGTCCAGTGCAACAGCGGAAATGGAACAGCTCACCTCCGATGGCACCCAGAATGTTACAATCAGTGGCAAAGTTGCCATGACATTCAATGAAACTGCTCTGCCTTCCATGATCGTAGGCGGTAACTTTAATAATGCTGGCGAAACTGCTGTTTCCAGTGCGATTAATGGCGGAGTAGCATTGACGTTCAATAATACATCGGCTACAAGCTGGATTTTCGGTGGTTCTTATGTAGCCAGCGGCAATGCTCAGGATACGATTTCTAACGGAGTAACTCTTGACTTTACCGGTAATGGTACTTATTTCCATATTTTTGGTGGCAGCCGTGTGGAAAAAGGTGGTTCAGGGATAGTTTCCAACGTGAATATTACTATCTCCGGAGGAGATTATACAGGGTATATTGCCGCAGGCGGATATTCCACAAGCTCCAGTTCGTCGCTTGTCACCGGAGATACAGCCATTACTGTAAACACAACTGATGCAGTTGTCAGCTTTGGTAATTCCATATATCTTGGCGGCTATGCCCACTTAAGCAATTCTATTGCCCAAGTCAACGGAGATTCGACTATTACCTTCACAGGATTAGGCAGTAACCTCAACTTTTCTGGCTCAGTTAATGGCTGTGGGTTCGGCAACGGTGACGCATCTATGGGTGGAGAACAGGAAATTGTCTTTGTCAACTTCACCGGTGATTTCAATGGCATCATCCGCGAATTTGATACGATTTCATTCGCCGGTGATACAGCCGTCAATTTCACGACGGAATTAACTCCGGAACTATTTGATACATGGAACTTTGACCTCTCAGGGCGCACCTCTGTTGAGGCAGTTGCGACAATCAAAAACAGTGCGGAAATTTCTCTGACAGAAGCAACGACAGTACGCAATATTTTTGTAGATACTGCTGACATGACAGGTGAATCCGGAAGTTATCTCATCATTGACTCTGTCGATGATTTACTTGGCAGCCTCGATGGAATGGACTTCGATTTCGGTATCAACACAGCTGACGGTGATGTTCTTGTCAATGAATTGATTACCAACTCTGAAGATTGGCTTTCTGCGGCAGGATATAATTGGAAACTGGAATGTGACGGCAATCAACTGCTTCTTGCCTGGGAAAGTACTGTCATTCCGGATCCAGTTGTCACACCAGATGCAGGCGCTGATCTTCTGGCCGGCAGTGACTGGACAAATGATGTAGTTGCTGAGTTGGCAACGGTAACATTAGATGAAATGATCGATTGGCGGAAATCTGAACAGGGTTTTCTTGCCTAACCAATAACAACA
>CALGPR010000483.1 GCA_937960425.1 uncultured Lentisphaeria bacterium | reverse complement strand
ATTTGTTTTCCATCAATTCCCAAGCGCTCCCCCCCCCGCTAATCGTTGGACGGTACAGCCGGATGACACTTATTCAGAGAATCTGAATGACAATTCTATTACCGCCCCCCTAAAACCACTCACAGTAAAACATATCAGCGAATGTCCCCCTCCGTAACCATGCCGCAAGGAAAAGTTCGAAATGCTGTGAAGAATTTTTTTACTCAGGCAGTTACACTTTTGATTCGCTGGTTTTAAAAACTGATTTGCCGTACCATTCATAAAAAAAGCTTTTTTTACCATAGGACCGTTACTTTTTTCAAAAACTGTGCTATCCTTTTCATAAGCAAAAGGGGAATGAAAAAATGAATCAATCCAAAACAACAAAGAAAAAAGGACTGAGTCTTCCAGCAAAAATCTTTTTAGCCCTGCTTGCCGGTTGCCTCTTCGGTATTGCAATGAATTGGTTGCCTTCTGGCGGATTCCGTGACGAATTTATTGCTAACGGGGTGCTGAAAATCGGAGGAGCGATTTTCATGAATGCCTTCCGGCTGCTGATTGGACCAATTGTCTTCGTATCCCTCGCTTTAGGCGTTGCAGCAATGGATACACCGTTTACAGTCGGAAGAATTGGCATTAAAACGCTGTTTCTTTACTTCATAACGACATTGGCAGCAATTCTCCTCGGAATTGGGATGGTAGGGTTATTCAAACCCGGACTCGGCCTGGATATTCCCATTGCGACGGTGGAAAATTCCCTATCCCCCCAACAAATTTCCTGGGCAGATACCATTATCAACGTTGTTCCAGCGAATGTCTTCCGGGCGTTTACCGACAATGCCATGCTGCAAATCATCTTTCTGGGGATTCTCTGCGGAATTGGTCTCGTTTTGCTGGGTGAAAAGGCAAAACGGCTGGCGCTCCTGCTTTCAGATTTAAATGAACTGAATATCAAAATTATCGAAATTGTCATGCAGTTTGCGCCGATTGGGGTCTTCTGCCTGATTGCCTCTACTGTCATGCAATATGGGGCATCCGCATTGCTCCCTTTGGCAAAATATCTTTTCTGCCTGGCCAGTGCCATGCTGCTTTTATTTGTCGTTCTCTATTTTCCCATGCTCCATTTTCTGGCCAAGATCCGCATGAGCACCTTTTTAAAACGGTTCTATCCAGTCATGGTCATCGGTTTTTCCACTTCCAGCAGCAATGCAGCATTGCCGGCAAACATTGAGGTTCTGATAAAAAAATTTGGAGTTCGGGAAGATATTTCCACAATGGTATTGTCTCTTGGCGCTACAATCAACATGAATGGCACTGCAATTATGTTGAGTGGTGGCGCGATTTTTCTTGCGCAATTTTATGGAATTAACCTGTCGTTGTTCCAGCTGAGTATGATCATCCTGACATCATTGACAGCTGCTCTGGGGACTGCAGGGATTCCCGGAGCTGGAACGTTGATGTTGATCATGGTATTGCAGGCAGCAGAGTTACCGCTCGAAGGAGTCGCCATTATGATGGGAATAGATCGATTTGCAGATATGCTGCGAACAACGGTGAATATTACTGGAGATGCAGTATGTGCCTGTGTTGTCGGCCGTAGTGAAAAAGCGCTTGATGACAGAGTTTTCGCTGATTGATAGAGTTTTTTGCCCGAATCTGAGGCATCAAATGGACAGAAGATCTTCAACTGTTTTTTACAAAGCAAAAACCTTTATTTACAGAAATGCCCGCCCGTTGGAACTGGCATTATGGCGTTATCTCTTTGAAAGCGGAGATGCCGATTCAATTCTTGAAATCCTGCGCCACTACCAGAATGAAGACGGGGGGTTCGGGCATGCACTTAAGCCGGACTCTTGGACACCATCTTCAAGCCCACACCAAACCAGGGAAGCATGCTTAATCCTTCGCCGACTCCCCTATTCAGTAGCATCCCAGGAAATATCTGCTGCAATTCTACACTATCTGGCTTCCGGCAAAAACTTCAACGGAATTTGCTGGTTCAGCAACATTCCGGAAAATAACGAATATCCTCATGCCCCGTGGAGGCATTTTCATGCCTACCAACAGGAAGAATGCAGCTGGAACCCTACTGCAGCACTGGCTGGATTTATGATTGAATATTCAGACATTCACAGTATTTCGTACAGCAAAGGGATGGAAATTGCAGCAAATGCGATAGAAACATTTCTCTCGTCTGAAACAATTGCCCCGGAAAATTTGCGTTGCTTCATGGAATTATACGCAGCCTTGGCAAAAGTTCAAGCCACAAGCTTTCCAATTTCAGAAATTCAGCAGCGTCTGCAAAAGGCAGTCCACAATGCGATATGCCGGAACCCCGAGCGCTGGATCACAGAAACAGTATATACGCCTTCGGCATTTTTCCATTCCCCGGATAGCATCTATTATCCAAAGAATCGTAACATTGCTGACTGTGAATGTGAATTTATTCGGAGCAGCCAACTCAGTGATGGATCATGGCCAGTCTCATGGTGCTGGGAAAATTACCCGCAAGCCGGGGCTGTCAGTGCCAACTGGTGGAAATCCCGTATTGTAATCCGTAATCTGTTATACCTGAAAAACTTTCATTTCCCTGGAATAGGTTTCTAACAACAGATTCTGTTCCCAAGCAAAACATACGGCCATCAAGCAGCGATTCTTCCAACATCTTTTTTGCCGTAAGACATCGCGATTACCTCCCATTGTTACTCTTTTTTTATATCCTGGAAATTAACGGAAACGCGCGAGAACAGTGCAGCTTTCTGCCAAGCCAGAACTTTCTCGCGCCAAAGAGTTCTCTTTCTCCTGCCTTATTTTCTCTCAAAGTTGTGAACAAGGGTCTTTTTTAATTACCGTCCAATAATTTCCCGAACTCGGAACAATTTTTTCGGATCCGCAGAAATTACACGAATCAGACATTTTCCGGTGTTCTCAGCCGGCAACTCTGCCTGAAAACAGATA
>CALGPR010000482.1 GCA_937960425.1 uncultured Lentisphaeria bacterium | reverse complement strand
GGATATACAAGAATGTTCCCGCTCTATTTTTGCGTAGCGCTCGCTATCGGTGCTTTCTTCATCTTGAAGAAAAAACAGGAAGATGTGGATTGGCGAACTGTCATTTTTTCGGGATTGTTTGCATTCCCGATAGCTACGGCTGTCGGCGGGCAGGTTTGGCAGTACTTTCGATTGTTGCCGGAGCCATTTGGGGATTTTACCGGTGGTTTTCTGGCGGTGTCAGGCTTGGGAAAAAGCTGCGAATATTATGGGTTATATACGGGATTCTTCCTCTTTTGGGTCGTATTTTATGCTTTTGTTTCCCTATTGATTCCAGCGGAACGAAAGTGGGGAAGTGCTCTCTGGAAAGCTTGTGGTTACGCATTAATTCCTCTGGTGATTTATGCTGTGCAGACAATTACCAACTGGGATATCACGCAACTTGCCATGGTTCCGGCTGTAACATCGATTCTCTTTGGCATTGCTTTGCTGGCAGCAATGAATGCAGAGGATGTGGATGAATTTAATGTGATTCTCCGCCGGATTATTGCTGGTGGAGTTGCCTGTGCATTTTCTTACTTAGGTTTTGTTTTGATGATCCAACGGGTCTTGCTGCTCAATGGGCCGTTGTTTGCCAATGTTTTCCCGATTATTGCGCTGGTAGTATTAGCAATGGTTTTCCGGACTGAAGATCACGTGGTGGGGGCGGCGCGTTTTTTTCTGTTCTCGCAAATCGGGATTCCACTGCTGTTCTGCTATTGTCTGCCGCCGCTCGTGCTGTTGCAAAACGGGGAACTATACGACTTTGAACCAACACCCCAGTTGGCCTTACTGGTAACGTTTCTGGTGGTTGCCGGATACGTAGCACTCTTCTTTAATTGGGTACGGAATAAGCACAACCGTTTTGCCAAAAATTTACCATTCCTGTCTATTTTGGCAATTTCTGCATTCTGCGTTTACGATGGTGAATTTTTTCCCGGCATGGTCAGTGATGATTACCATACCGGAGAACAGATGTTGCCGTGGTATCTGCTTCGCAACTGGGGAATGTTACCATTTGCGGATTATTATCCCGCTCGCGGATTGGTAAATTATCTGAATGGAGCGCTGGTAGAGTTTTTTTACCGCAACGAATTATCTATGCTTTCCGGGGAAGTACAGAAATTGAGCAATATTATCATATTGGCACCATTTCTGTGGTTTTTCCGCCACGCGTTCGGATCATTGGCAACGGTGTTGGTAGGAATAACACTTTTCCGAATTAACCATGAACTTCTGACCGGTGTTATGGCTGGCGGAGTTTTGATGATGATCCTGCTGACCCCCCGCATTGCGGAGCATAAGGTTTTATCAATGTTCATTTTTGGAATTGGGGGTTTTGCCGTTTCCTTGTTTTCGCTCACAGATGGCGCTGTGATGATTCTGGCGCTATTACCCTATGGAGTCTATGTGATGGTTCAGGTAATTCAGCAGGAACGCGGAAAATTCATTGCGCTATTCATCATTGCAGTCGGCATGCTGGCGGTACTCTTTCTCGTGGAACCTCTGGGACGCGTGATTCGAGGAGTGATTCAACTGGGAACGGTTCAGAGTGGGAACTATACACTGGCACACTGAGTGCCGTTCCTGCGAAATGAACTTTTGGCGGCAATGGTAACAGATGGCGTTTTCTGGCAGATCGTCCGATGGGGTTTTCTGATCATTGCCGGGATTTGCGGTGCAGTAATGCTGACGTTGAAAAGGGAAGGACAGATAGAAAAACTCCGATTTTGGGGATGTTCGGTATTTGTCCTGCTGGCAGTATTGATGATTCAGCGGGCTGGGGGGCGAATTGATGCAGAAGCCCATTCGCGTATCTTTCTGATATCGGTGTTCTTTGCTCTTTTTGTCGTTCCTTTTCTATTACTTTACTGCCGCAAACGGACGATAGGAAAAATATTGGTTCTGGCGACTCTTTGCGGGCTTTACGGACGTCTGGGTGGCTTGCCGGAGCGGATATGGGCCAATACTGAAGTAATCGTTGCACCGGAAAATGTGGTAGAAGGTGTTCAGGTCGGGCTGCCGCACTTTGGAAAATACTTTGCAATTGAACCGGATCATCTGGCGCATTTGCAGCAGATCGGCGCAGGGCTGAAGGCTTTTCTGGGAGATAAGCGGGATTTTCTGGATCTTTCCAATAATCAGACAATTTATGCTTATTTTGGGTTAAAGCCAATTCTGCCCTACACATCTTACAACTACATTGTCGGGACTCCGGCATCGACCGCAGCTGCGCAGGCGATAGCCTCTCAAGCTCCACAGTTGATATTGATTCAATCTCGATCTGTAAACTTTGCGGAAGGGTTATTGCCTCTGCGATCTTACCAGATTTACAAAGAAGTTGCCCAGACGTATATTCCTTTTGAAGATCAAAATGGGAATATCTGGATGGCACGTCCAGACCAGATCGAACGGATCAACAAATCTCCGCTGGTAAAAAAGGATTCGATCAATGATAAAAAGCTTCTGGCAAAAGCCTTTCAGGATGCGACGTGGGATGCCTATCCGGCTGTTTTTGGAAATTCGGCAGAAGAACTTCGGGAAAAATACTTAACGAATGAACAACTGTTGACAGCGCGGATACAGCCGGACCGGGCGACGATGCGACACCTGGGGGACGGTAGATTTCAGGTTAAAAATGGAGCAAAATTCCGGGTTCCAGTACTATCCGAAAGAGATGGCGATATGTTACTGTTGCGTTTTGACCGCCCGGTGTTAGGGAAAAACTTTACGATCCACTGGGAAAATGAGCTTGGGGACGAAATGCGCAGCGATGTCAGTTTCTGGGGAATGAGTGACACTTTTCTTGTACCATTATCGGCAGCGCCGGGGTGGTTGCTGGGAAAAGAGGCAAAATATCTGGAAGTGGAATTTCCGCCACACTTTAGCGGAGAAATTGCGATAGAAGAAGTTGCCCTGTACGCAAGACAGAATAGTGTAAAAGAGTGATCTGCAAATGTTTATTATTGTCTGAAAAGAATTTTATTCTGGCCATAGATAATAGCTATAAAGCAGTCGATCATGAAGAGTCTCCAACGTTCTGATCATCAATAGAAAAACTTGATGATTACTGGTATATGATTGCAAGAAAATCTACTTGCAATAAAAGAAATCTTGCAAAATGGTGACCAAAAGAAAAGGTACGGTCAAGGATCAAAGCGATTTTTTCAAACCCTTGTTGCGTGCTATTGTTCCCTGTCCCCCCATTATGCAATGGGATAAATAGCCGATGCAATTGACTGGCAGGGGGGAGAAGACGGCTGGTTTGTCGGCAAGCTTTTACGCAGATAACGGTAGTTCTTCCTGTCCGGGGCGTTAGATGGTCACGCTGCACGATCTCAAATATGCCAGCAAGTTGTTCTTGAGAAATGGTTTGAAAATCATTACTGGCAGTATTTTACTGGGGAATTTATTTTGAGCATGAATATCCGAGTGATCCGTTAAATATCATGCTGACGCAAAAAACTTGTTTGGAGTGGTGCTGTAAAAATGTTTGAAAAAAGTCTGAAAACGGGATTGTGAGAAGGTTTTTCCAATAAATCGGAATTGACATCCATGTAAATGTTGACAGCCCCATTCAAGAAAAGCCATACGCGCTCCGACAGATGCCCGGCATTACGATCGTTTGCGTGAACAGCTGATAGAATCCGCACGTAAAAACAGTATTCAGTTGCGGCAAGCTTACGAACAGATCGAAAAAAAGTTTTTCGCAGCCCAAACGGGTATGCAAAGCCAATCAGTTTCGGCGAGAAAAGCTGTGAAACAACTGAAGACTTTCCCGGAAATGGGTTCTTCGGGACATAAAATAGAAAAATGGTTGCCCCAGACTTGGAACTGCAAAAACTGCTCGAACGTGACGAACGTTTTTTCAATCAAAAGAAACGCAATAAGAAGAAGCTTGATTCCATTCATGCCCCGCAGTGGCAAAGGTAAGGTGGGTAAGAAATTTGACTTCGAACCCCAAATGGTTTTGTTGCCCTTGGCAAAAGCGGGCTGGATCGTGAGAACGGAAGCATATCTGGGAAATCCTTACGATGGACATACTCGGTGCCGCATTGCAGCAGATGTTCAAAATTCTTGAAATTAAACTGGAAATGGCGATCGGCGAAATGCTGAAGTCAGGTGTAATTTCAAATCGTGGATTGGCTTAGAAAACGCGTATCGCGTGCTCTCTACCGGTAGTGGAATCGGTGGTCAGCCATTGAACTGGTGAGCGGACATGGAAAAAGTGAGCTCCAGATGGATCGCAATCAACTGCGCGACAACCTGGGGGAGATGAACTGAATGTGATCTTGGGGACAGCTGGGCTCAATATCTGGAAACTGATACTGGCATTCACCCTGTTTTTGTGCTGAATTTTCAAGCATTGGTAGACCCATTGGATCAATGTAACTCGAGCAGGGTTGGAAAAGGAAGAGTACGGGCAGAAAAGAACCTTCCCTCAACAGGGTTTTCCTTCTCGCATCTGTGGCTTTGGCATAAATTGACTAAGTAGTATTTCCAGAAAAAAGGGGAAGTCTTCCTGAAGAAGACTTCCCTTTATAATAGCTTTTCAAGCATTCAGATTTGAATCTTTTTTAGACTGATTGCCTTGGGTTATTCTTCAACTTTTTTCTTTTTCATAAAGATCTCTTTGAAGCCATCCAGCAACGTTGCATTTTTATCGAAGGTTTCGCTGTTACCGCGTTCCATATGTGCCAACAAGCCAATCAGGAAGACAACAGCTCCCAGCATCAGCATATCCCAGAACCAGCCGATAATTGCATCCTGTGCCGCCTGAGGCAAAAAGTTTCCTGCTTCATCGATTGCCGCAGCTCCGCCGATGACCATAATTGCTTGATAGATCGACAGTCCCAGTAAAATCCAGTGTTTGATTGCAATCAGTAGCAACATGCTATGGTGCGGGATCCCATTTTTGGGTTTTTCTCCGCGGTCAACTCTGCGAATATCCATTACAATTCGGAAGCGAATCAGCCCCCAGAATGCAATCAACGCTACATTAATAATTACACCCCAGGTAAAAAAGAAGATCATTGCCTGAGTAAATCCAATGTACTTTGCATAGCCTGCAATTCCCAAAGCTGCCAGCAAGCCAAAAATTACAGCACAGTCATAAATAACCAGCACTGCCTTTAAAATTGAGCGGCGCGGCCCGATAGTTTCCGGTTGCTGAATTGCTTCAAAGCCGTCCGGAGACCATACTGCCGGTGCATGATAATTATGGACTCCGCCGAGTTTTACCCATTCTCGGTAGGCAAGATAAGCGAGCACAACCAAAATTGCCATGAAAAATGCCTGCCAGACAAACTGATAACGATAGGCAAAAGTTTCTGTTGGACAGATCGCCGGGATTTTACGGATAATGTCAAGGAACCATCCGGAAGCCAGTCCGAATACGAAGACACACGCTGCTCGTACAAATGCGTCGGCACTGCAAAATTGCCCAAAGCGCGACTTGGGAAACATCAGCATATACATTGGCATCATGCTGATTCCCTGAAAAGTGCCGGGAATCATTCCTGCACACAATGCAACAATCATCAGAACAAAAAACAGCTCGGGGTTAATTTGTGGAATAAACAGCCATTTGCCATACCACAATAAGAACGGTGTGCTCAGAATAAAACCGTATGTCCAGATGCGCATCGGGTGCCATTTGTCTACGAGAAATCCGCAAGTTGCTGCAATCGTACTGGTAACAATGACACCGCACAATGCGACAGCAGCGTTAAGTTGTCCGACACGGCCATCTTCTACCGAAAGCCCCATTTCTTTATAGAAAAAGACCAGGAAAATAGCTATAGAAACAGAAATTTCCGTCAGAGAAGTAATTGCAAAACGCAGCCAGTAAAATCTATGGGAAAACGATTCCCGCATAAAAGTGGCAATTCCGCTAAGTCCTTTGCTTTCTTTTTGCTCTTGTTCTGAAAATGGCGGATATTCCGGTTCTTTGACCATCAAGCACATCGTACCTACGCCAAGGGCATAAACAACTGAAGTGCCAATCAAGATATATTTAAAGAAAGGGCCTTCTGCGTACTTCAGGATGAAATAGGAGAAGACAAGTGATGCCGAAGTGTTCACCACCTGTAAAATACTGATAAAACGTGCCAGATATGCAGTAGGAATTACATCGTTGGCGATATAGTAAATTACTGAACCGACAAACATGTAAAAGAACTGGAAAAAGAACATGATTATGCCGATTAACATGACGGCAATACTTGCTGTCGGAAACGAGTCGAGGAATGTTAAATGCCCGTGCAGAAAGCTGGCGATGTCTTCCGCGTAACCGAAAAGAATCCAGCCCAGGCAAAGCATCGGAAGAGTAAAAAGAATGAAAGGAATTCTTCGGCCCCACTTACTGCGGTACCGGTCACTTTTGAAGCTGACAATCGGACAGACAAAAGTATTGAGAATGCTACCAATAGAAGTAATAATGAATCCGATTTCTTTATTGCTTGCACCCAGTTGTCCGAGTTTCAGCGGAATGAACTGCGGCACAATCTGTGCGGAAAGCGTAAAGCAAAACCACCCCAGAAGTAACCAGAAAAAAACAATAAAAAGTGTCAGGCTGGTATATTGAATAGTACCACAGAGCAGCTTGGGATCTCCTGCCTGCCGGGTTTCGGATGCTTCCTGCATTTTATAAAACGCCTCCTCAGTTGATATGGATGGTATGAATATAAATATACTTTTTGTATCATAATCATACCAACGGTATTTGTCAAATCAGTTTCGAGAAAAAAAGAAAAATTTAGTGTAAAAAGTGGTTTCCCTCTGATTCCTCGCATTGCTTCTTGACAAATCGAAATAGAAACAGTATTTTGCTTTGTAAAATAACAAAACAAAGAAAGCAGTCTTATGAGAGTTCCGCGTCCTTTATTATCTGGTAAACGGCGTGTTTTTAATTTGTTGCGATTGGAACAACCGATTTCCCGCGCTCAAATTGCCGCAAAATGCGCCTTAACACGCCCTGCGGTGTCCGGGATTATTGATGAAATGATCCGCGAAGGGCTGGTGGAAGAAGTCGGCCGCGGCACCAGCAGCGGTGGAAAACCGCCCCGACTACTCGCACTGGTAAAAGGAGCACGATGCGCAATCGGGATTGAATTGGGTGACGAATTCTTGATTCACGGCGTACTTTGTGATTTTTCTGGGAATATCCTTGCTAGACGAGAAATGCCATATACAAATATCTTCGAGTCGATTCTGGAGGTAGTGGCAGCTCTGGTACATTCATTGGCGGCTGCAGTTGACCCAGATCGGCTCGCTGGAGTCGGAATCGCCGTGTCCGGTATTGTGGATGTTGCTGAAAATGAAGTTGTTGGTGCGGCTACTTTGGATATTTGTCGCCGCAATCTGGCAAAACGTGTCGAAGAATTGACCGGGGTTCCAGTTTTGCTGGAAAAGCGTCCAAATGCAGCAGCTCTTGCGGAATCATTGTTCGGTGCCGGAAGAGAATTTCAGAATTTGCTGTATATCACCAGCGGGCTCGGGGTGGGAGCCGGTGTTGTCTTGGATGGAGAAATTTATCGGGGAGTTTCTGGCCGGGCAGGTGAAATTGGACAAATGCAGCTGGATAATGGAAAAACCTTGGAGGAGTGCGCGCGACCAAGTGCTATTGAAGAGGCTTTCTCGCGAAAAAAAGGGTGTAAAGCCTCCTTTGACGAGGTATTGGAGGCATACCGGATTGGTGATCCTGATGCAGCGGCATTAATTGGCGGAAATGCTCAGTATTTGGTACGGGCTGCGCAGACAGCAGCAGATCTTTTCGATCCCGAAGCTGTGATTCTCGGAGGGCGTGCGCTGGAATTCGGCGAAGAATACTTTGAGGCTTTTGTCAAACTCTTTCACAGTCGTTCAACACAATTTTCAACTGGCGGCAGTTGTGAGGTAAGACAATCTCATTTTGGCAGACTCGGTGTTGCCGTTGGTGGGGCCCAGGTTATTCTGGATCGTTTGATCGTTTAACATGGCTGTTCCTAAAGCAAATCAGGATGACTGTTTTTGCCGCAAAAAACATGGCTGCGAGGTTGGCATATCCCAGCAATTTTTCCCAAACAAGCAGCAGCAATTAGCGACGCGATCAAAATGGTGCTGCCAGCCTGCGTCTCTGAGGAGGATTGATAACTTTTCGC
>CALGPR010000481.1 GCA_937960425.1 uncultured Lentisphaeria bacterium | reverse complement strand
TAGTTGACGCGGGTTGCTGTTTTTGCGCAGTGGAGGGCCTTTTCTTAGCTTTTTGTGGTTTCAGGCTTCTCCGGTACTTCTTCCACACCTCTTTGTCGACCTTTTCTGCCTTGCCGGGAGAGGCCACCCCCTTCTTTCGGATGGCCGCGAGCAGTGCAATCCTCAGCTGAGAAAATTCCCCGCCCGCAATCCCTGTTGCCTCCGCTTGGGCGCGAACCGCGCCCCCCGGAATGCCTGGCCAAGTTTTTCAGGAAACACTGGTCGCACCGGTTCCGCAAAGGCCAAAGCGTGGTTATGGCTATGAAAAGGTGTCAAAGTCATCTGATTCAGGACTGGATAGGAAACTTGAGGGAGTGCTGGAAGGCTCTGCATGGATCCATCTTCCGGTGTCTCATCACCAGTTATTGACCGTTTGGGACTGTAAAAAAACAAGCTGACAATCCGGAGCAACATTCATTTAAAATTCATTCATCATCCAGCCCGGGAATTTTTACCTCCCGGTATTTCGGCACGTTCTGGCGGAGCACACGGATTGCTTCGATCACTTCTTTTGAACAATTCGGCGCTACTTCCCGAAATTTTTTAAAATCAACATGGCCGGACAACGTAGAATGAGCCCAATTGTAAATCTCACTCTCATGCGTTCCCATGCGCTCCCCAAGCCCGCTATTCATAGGTCACCTCCACAATCTGGCGGATGATAAAACCGTCATCGGCCTTTTCGTAATATACCTTGCTTACCGGTATTTTCCAGTCGATGGTAGTAAACTTTCCTGGTCGCCTGGATTATGGCTGACAGGCGAAACATCCAGAGCAGGTTTTTTTTCTTGGGGCCCGTGATTTTATAAACTACTGCCACCCGCCTGTCATTCCCGGCAAACTCGCATGCCACGTCAAAAGAGTGGTAGGTACTCCGAACCTCTTTGACATCGATTTCGGAAATCATGCCGCGCTTTCTACCTTTGATCAGTTCTGACTTGTTGACCACACCGCGCCAGCGGGGCAATATTTCATCTGTTGCGGATTTGCTGATTGCTCGGTTCTGGTGTTCCGCTCATTGGTCAAGTTCGGGATTTTCTTCTTTTTCTTTTCGCGAGTAGTCGTTCAATTCCACGTATCCTACCGACTTGGTATACTTCATCACTTCAGATAGTTCAACGTCTGTAAGCGGCTGATTCAGTTTGATTCCTATCCCCTGAAACAACAACAGATTGGGTTGCACCATTGCGGGTCTTTTGTTTGTAGGCTTACCGTGACTGTAATAGCCGGCTTTTGTGTTTTCAATGTGGTTGGAAGAGGGCTTTGACATAGCGGATCGGCTTTTCTTCGCTTTTTGTGGTTTCGGGCTCTTCCGATACTTTTCCCACACGCCTCTTGGGCGTCCTTTTTCTTCTTTGCCGGGAAAGTTCACAACCTTTTTCTGGCGGTCGTTGGTAGAGAAGTTCTCATCTTGGACAAATTTCCCGGCCGCAATGAAGGAGTGCGTACAATTAGGATGGGCACAATTTAGCAGCGATCGCCTGTTCAACAATTGGAAACCTTTCTGTAGCGCCGGGAATCGACAACAGTTTTTCCACACAGCGCAAGAGGTGCATAGATTCCCGGAAATTGTTCCCCGAATAACATCATTTCCGTTTTCCGCGCAAGTATCGAAGTACGTTTGACGCCCGGCGTTGAGCCGCACCGTGCGGGGCGCATCTTACAGTATGTCTCGTTGTTTCAGATGTGGCCGCCGGTGTCAACAAATTTAAATTTTTCAGGGCGTGCAAGAATTTTCTTTAATAGCGTTTTGTGTCGCTTTTTTACTCGTAATTCCTGTTGTTGCAGCAAGACGAAATACTTCTGCTGAAATTGATTCAGGAATGCAGAATTTGCTCAAGTGCGTTTTGGGGTAGATAACTCGGAAATAAGAAATTATGGCATTTTCAATTGCGCCGGAAATGCAGATTGATGATATTTTCCCAAATTAATGGAATCTGCAGCCATTTGGGCAAAAAATTGTATCCGGTGAGGCGGATTATGCCATTAAATTCAATTGGTTTATGTCAACAGTGACTCGTTAAAATGTGTATTGCGTTTCAGAGCTCAACTCAAGTTTAAGATGAAACTGGTTATGCGTAGTAGTTACAAATGGTGGGCGTAGTAGGACTCGAACCTACGACTTCCACGATGTGAACGTGGCGCTCTAACCAACTGAGCTATACGCCCGTGTAAGGGGATATCCTTTACTATATCGCAATTCGAATCTTTGTCAAGTTCAGTTTGATCTCAAATCGGAATTTTAAACGAGAAAAAGGAGGCCTGCCGTTAGAAATA
>CALGPR010000480.1 GCA_937960425.1 uncultured Lentisphaeria bacterium | reverse complement strand
GAACCAATGCAACCAGTATTTTGAAATTCCTTGCTACGTCACCCCAACCAGCGTTTCAGATATCGGTTATTGTCAGCGATAATTCGGCAAGCAATGCCAGAAAACTTGCAGAGCAATACCAGTTGCCGTATGTTATTGAGGATATCCGTGCATTTTACCGTGCCAACGGCAGCCAAAGCACCTCTCTTGCGACCAGCCGTGGCAGGGAACTTCGTGAGCAATGGACAGCAACGTTACGCAAACGTTTACGCCCATTCCGAATCGATTTCGGTATCCTCGCCGGATTCACCTCTCTGACCAACCTCACGGGAGATTTCCCTTGTTTAAATGTTCACCCTGGAGATCTTCTGGTTACTGATGAACGTGGGAAGCGGCTCTACGTCGGATTACAGACGGTTCCAGTTGAAAAGGCCATTCTTGCCGGGGAAACGTTTCTGCGCAGCAGTGTTATTCTCGCCCTTCCTTACATATCACCGGGAGACGATATGGACAACGGCCCACTTGTCGGCATATCTGAACCCGTTGCCGTCAATCTCTACGGATTTACGCTTGAAGAACTTCGAGCAGATAAAGCTGCCAGACACGGTAAAAAACCTCCCACAGGCTGGGGTGACAACCTGGAAAAAGTAGTTGCCGGAAATCTCGAAAATTTAAAAATTCATGGAGACTGGGAAGTATTTCCGTCTGCTGCTGCTGCTTTTGCCGAAAATCGTTATTCTCTCGACAATGACAACCAACTCTATTTTAAAGAAGAAGACGGATCCTGTCATCGCATAAAAACCATTGTTTTTTCAAATGGGAAACATAAAATTCTGCCATGGGAATAATTCCCAGTTTTCTACAAACAGAAATTGACCGAAACAAAAACACCAAATTGGATTTGATTGTGATTTTCCTGCGCGCAATTGCAAAAACGTTGCGGGCGGTGTATATTCCTGTACTTATAAACATTTTGCTTTTATTGTGTAAAAAACGCCGGCAGTCCTGAATTGATGACTGTCTAATAAATCCGGGTTCCGGATTATCTTGGGATGTTATTATGCCTTCGCGCGCAAAAAAAAGAATAGCTCTGCTTGTGTCTGGACTATTGCTCCTCTGCGGGGCAGGTTGTTACTTTTTCTGGTATTTGCCGAAGTGTTTTTATTCTGAAAACCTTCCAGAACTGACAAAAAAATTCCCAAGTTTATCACAGGAAACAATAAAAACTACCCCGTGGTTCCCCTACACTGCTGCAATTGAAAATTTCCACTGGGAAATTACACCGGGGAACAGTTTTCACGGAGCAAAAGTTTTACTTTCGTTACTTCCCGATAAATTCTACTGGCCAACAAAACTGCAAATCCATACTATTGCGATTGAAGAAGTGCCTCTGGCAGTTTCCCTCAATCCCGAAGGCAATTTATTATTTAACGGAACTGATTTGAAATTTCTGGCCACAGAAATCCTCCGAATTGGCAGCGAAAGCGGCGCCTTAGCTTCTGATACGTTCAACTCCCTGCAACTAACCGGAGTTATGACCGGCTCTTTCGGACAATGGCAACTTCCGGAAGCAGGAACGCCATATCGAATGAACTTTCAAAAAGAAGGGGAACGGTTAACGTTGACCATAACAATCGGTTCTACCC
>CALGPR010000479.1 GCA_937960425.1 uncultured Lentisphaeria bacterium | reverse complement strand
ATATTGTTGTGCACTTGAATTGGGGTAAGATGGAATAAGAAAAAATTTTATTCTTTTCTTTTCTCAAGTCAACCTTTGACGGGAATGAGGCTCCGGGAAGAGTCTCTTTTCCCGCTTTTTTCCCAATGATATACTCTGCTCAACGTCCACAATAACTTGTTCAGAAACTGTTTCCGGCAACTTTTTGGATACGTTCCAATTGTTCTTGGAGGTCGGCGATTTCATGCCTCCAGAAGCAATCACTACCCCACTCCGGATAAAGGTGGCGAAACTGGAAATCATCACGTTGGCGGGCACACCAATCCAGATAATAGACCATCCGCATCGCCCGCAATGGCTCAATCAATTGAAGTTCGGAATAGGAAAAATTGCAGAACTCTTCATACCCAGTTAAAAATTCTGACAATTCCGCCTGGCAATTGCCGGGATAATCTGGCAACAACAACCAGAAATCCTGAACTGCAGGTCCCACCATCATATCATCAAAGTCGATTAACGTCAATCCACAATCCGGCCGCATCAAAATATTTCCGCCATGGCAATCACCATGAATCGGCCGCATGGTTAGTGGAATTGTGGAAAAAATTCTGCAAAGTTCATCTAACAATTCAGCAGCAACAGTATAAAAAGACTTTTCGAGCGCAGCAGACAGAATCACCCCTTCTTCCAGCAATCGCTCCAGTGCTGGCTGAGTTGCCTCCCACGGATTCCAACATAAACGGGCTTCAACTTTCCCGAGGGAATCTCCGCATTCATGTAATCGACCAATTAAACGTCCTAAACGCCTCCAATCTGTCAATTGGTTCAGTTCCAGTTGACGCCCTCGCATTTTGGGATACAGAGCGAACGCCACACCACAGGCCGTTGCCCACGTCCGTCCATTCGGCAGCAGGCACGGAGCAATAATCGGCAATTCTCGTTCGACGCACCGGGCCATAAATGTATGTTCTTCAATAATCGCCTGGCGGGACCATCTGCCCGGACGGTAAAATTTGATGACAAAACGGGAACGGTCACACGCCTCAAGTTCATATACTCGATTGATATAACTGGGAAGTACGGCAGCAAAACCGGTAAATTTTTTTCCCGTGGCTGCTTCTGCCGCAGTCACTGCCACATCGGGAGTCAAAAAGTCAAAATCTCTAACCTTCGCGTTTGAATTACTTTGTACTTTCATCCAGATTTTCTCTTTTATTAAACCATTCGACCCAAGCAGGAGAAAAAACATAAAAAAAGTTTTTTCATTTCCAATTCTTTTAAAATAGCATTGTTCAATTCATTTTCCAGTCACCCCAAGCTGGCAACATATTTGTTCTAAGTCCGGGGATCGAACCAAGTCACCCTCCCTCAGACAGAAAAGTATCCTTTACAATGAGTCTTCATTTAATAAACGCACCACTCCAGGCAGACAGCGCAGCCGCAATAACCGTTGTCCGGATTTGTATAAATCCCCGTTTCCATCCAATGAATACAACACTTCAAGTCAAAGAAAACAAATATTTTCAGAATAGGAATTTGATATGCCAAGATATTCAGAAAAAGTACATAATTGGATTCCTTTGCCTTTAATAGCGGCCCATCACGCACTTTTTTCGACTACACAATTTACATATCCGCTTCTGCACAAAGCAATGTTTTTCGATAAAAAATCAAAATAGTTTTTTTATTTTATCTTTATGCTGTTTTTCCACAAATTGTATGAAACAAAAATGGACAGGCCGTCAAATGACAGCCTGTCCATTTTTTTACAACACCAGGGAGGAAATTAATCTTCGTCAGAAGCCTTACGAAGCAAATGGTATTTTTGCTTATTCCATTTTGAGCTCTGCTGCAAGGCATCAACGTGTCCATCACAGAAAGTCATATTACTCTTACGGCCATGGCGAATGCGTCCGGGATTCCAGATACGCGAATCCATATCCGTCGCGCCCCATTCGGCAGAATAAAGATATTCCCTGCATTCAGCAATCTTGACAATTTCATCCGAAGAAACTCCGTTGACATTCGTAGAAATTCTCAATGGGTGAAGATACCAGCGAGCTTCCTGGGTATCCGGGACATAAAAACCGGTGGACAATCCAAACCCGCAATTCCAGGAAGAACCGTATCCGTTATTAGCAGCAGTCCCGTCGGTATCATCACTCCAATGCTGGATAGAATAACCGTCTTTTCCCTCAAGGATAGCGCCCCACATACCGCCATCATTTTCACGATCCAAACTGGCGGCAGAAGCAGGGCATTCAAAAATACCATCACTGGCATCATAGTGCAAACACAAATAACCGTTCCACAAATAACTTGCAACTTTGTAATTATAATCTTTGATACTCTGAAGCGGCAGAGCATATTCTTCATTTTCAGTGGTATAGAACATATAGCTCAAATTCTGCTGCTTCAAATTACTTTTACACTTAATATTCATCGCGGCGGCACGAGCTTTGCCTAAAGCAGGAAGAAGCATTGATGCAAGGATAGCAATGATGGCAATTACAACTAAAAGCTCGATCAGGGTAAAGGTACTCTTTTTCATCTGGACTCTCCTTTTTTTTGATAAGTAATTCCCATAAAGCGGAAATGTTTTTTTAACTTTATATTAACACAATCCTAACACATTCTAAAAACAATGATATCAACGT
>CALGPR010000478.1 GCA_937960425.1 uncultured Lentisphaeria bacterium | reverse complement strand
CCAGGGGTTTACTGTTCATCATTTTGCAAATCCATTTCCTCCGCTTCCGCAGTCGCGGGAAAATTATTGGAGGTTGAGCGGCCGTGAACAACATGGTATTCCTCTCCGTAATGGCAGATAGATTCGGGAAGAATTGTTGCGCCGGCCTGATAGGCTTCCCAAAGTTTGTAAAAATTCGCAACATTAACAGGATGTGCTGCCGGATCGATCAGGGTTGAACGGTCGCGAACACAACTGTAAAGATAAATTTCCGGATGGATTCGCGTTAGAATTGTCGGGCGGCTCCATCCTGGGAACAATTCGTAGAGACGTTCTTTTTTCAAGAACAACAACATATTCTGTCGGTACCACGGACAGACTGTCCCGTTGGTCCAGAAGACATCGCGTAGAACGTCAACAACTTCGTAGCCGCGGGAAGCAAAGAGAATTGCCCAGTATTCCGGGTAGTTTTCATTGAAATGGCCCGTTCCCCCCTGATATGGGATACTTCCGGAAAAAAGCACCACATCAGCAAGATTGGTCAGTTTTTCAACGAATCCTGCTGCTGCTTCCGGAGGCAGGTGTTCTGCGACTTCGAGGCTGATTGCCAGGTCGTAACGGCGGTCGAATGCCATGGGCCGGGCCAAATCCGCCGGATGAAAATACTCCTGTGGAATACGCAGAAATTCACGGGGAACATAGTCGCCATCATATCCGGCAATATCCGTTACGCCATTTTCGCGGAATGCTGCGAGCCAGGGGCCGAGTCCGCAACCGAGATCGACAACACTTTGAATGGGCAGAAGATTACACAAATAGGGAACAACAGTCTGGGCGGAAGTTACGCTCCAGGCAATTTGTTCATCGTAAAACGCTTTGTCGTATTGACTCATGGAATGGCTCTCCTTTCCAGCAGTATTCGGCGAGTTAAGTATTTGTGCCAAATCCGGTTGGCTGTTGTAAAAAAATGGTGGCGGGGCAGGTATTCTGCCGGAATCCCATAGCGGAAATATGGCATTGCAAAATCAGACTGAAAGTTGTCTCCGCAATGCATTAGTTCGGAAAACGCAATCTTTTCGGCGGACACTACACGTTCAAAGAGCAGCCCGGCGCTCTTGGAAACGCCGAAGTCAGCACTGCTGTAAACTTTGTCAATGAGGCCGGGCCCGGCGACGCGGTCACAGAGTTTTTGCAGTGATTCTCCGCTATGGTACATATCGCTGGTTCCGACAATTCGTATCCCCCGGCTGTGAGCTGTGCGCAGAAGAGTAATCAGACGTTTATTGGGTCGCAGCACCGAGGCTTCAAACTCCAGATCAAGACGGATCATTTCCCGAATCCGCTCTTCTTTGGGTTCCAGCCCCAGAGAGGCGAAAAAGATGGTACAGATATCCTCCATACGTCCTTCTTTGCAGCCTTGAACAACCGGAGCCAGGCGATAGCCTTCAAAGTGTGCACGGGCACGGGCGCGGACAATGTCCTCCAGTGGAATCAGTTTCAACGGCGGCAACTGTTGCTTTAACAGGTTCGCAACGTGTTGAAATCTCCATGCTTCCGGGCGGATTCCCCGTATTAAAAGTGTATCAAAGAGATCGACACTGAAAACTTTGATTGTTTGCGAGTCAACCAATCCCTGGAGGTGACGATATGCTCGACGATGGCGGATTGAGGCCGGAGACAGGGCTTCCAGTGCCCGAACTACTTTCGGGCGGGCATTACGTTCAAAAATCACGTGCAGTTCACGCAATTCCCGGTCGCGAGCCCAGCAGCCGTCTTGAAGATTGACGATGAGTTTTTGTTGTTCCTCTATTGTGCCGCGGAGCAATTCCGCCTGCCTGGCAGATTCGACATTGTGTTTTTCAAGTTGAGCAGCAAGTTCAGCTGTCTGTTGCTGCCGGACTGCTGCAGCTTGCAGACGATCGTGAAGCCTGGTACATTCATCCGTTTGAGTTTCGAGCTCTGATAGAGCCGTTTGAAGCTCTTTTTGGTATTGTTCCCGGTCTGCAATTGCATTTTCTGCTTGCTCACGCCAGGAGTCCAGTTCGTTTATTTTGACATTCAGCTCTGAGGATTTTGCTGCCAGCAACTCCTGAGTGGTTTGGAGTGCGGAATCTTTTTCCTGAAGCATTTTCCGGTTGGTGTCTCGTTCCGAAAGTGCTGCGGCAAGCGCTGTTTCCCGGCTTTTTACCGATTCCGTCAGGGCGTTGATTTCTGCGTGGAGTCTTTGGGTATCCGCAGCGGCGAGAGTAAGTTCTTCTTTGCAGGATTCCAGCTCTTCCTGATGACGTTGCTCCTCGTGCAGCAGCTCAGCATACTGTTCCTGCAGTGCGATACATTCCTCTTCCAGGGTAGATTGCGAAGTCTTAAGAGATTCTATTTCCGCTTCCGCTTGTTTTCTGCTGTTTTCTGCGGCGGCAAAGGCTTCGTAATATTTTTTTGCCGCTGCGTCAGATTGGTAAAGACGATTGTTGGATTCTTCTATGTAAGATTGGTTGGCGTGCCATTCTGCTCCGATTTTATCGATGAAGTGACCCAGCGATTGGATATGGCAGAGATTGGTAATCCGATTGTATTCCAGAGTAGCAAGGATGTCGCGCCAGCAGCTGATCATTTCAATTTCCCGTTCAAATCGCGGAAGGGTCGCGGTGGTAAAGCGATCGGGACGATAAAGAATACCAATTCCATAAAAGACTGGCGCCAAGACCAGCCGCCAGTTTTCTCCAGCATCAGTTTTTAAAAAATCTTCTACTGCGGTCAGCACTCCGTTATGGGGTCCTCCTTCCTGGGTGGAAACCCAGTAGCCGTTTGGCGGCAGCCCATCGGGGCCGGCATCACCGGCAATAAAGGGGGAGACCGTGATTTCGGGCCCGCAGGGCAGGGGATTGGCGATCCGACTGACATCGTAATAAAGATCTCGACGGGCCCACGGCCAGCTGACATCGTGTAGGAACGCCACTTTTCCCACTCCCTTTTCTGCAGTCTTTGCCAGTGTCGTCAAGTCGGAAAACATGGTTTCATAATTATGATCCCCATCAAGGAAAAAACATTCAATGTCTGTCGCTGCCGGCAGGTATTCTCCTGACAGCATTTGACGGTAATCCGAAAAAGGCTGCTTTGCCATCGAGTCGAGAAAATCCGTTGCAACCGGATCGACAAAAATTACTTTGCCTCCCCGGGTGCGGATATAATCCGCCAATGCACGGCTATGCGCCCCGGATTCACAGCCGATTTCTGCAATGAAATGAATTTCACCAGCATCCAGTAAGCGGAGCGTCTGTGGAAAAAAGTTTACCATGGAGCACAGGTTTTCCTGACGCTGGGCAGTTGGCGGCAGTTGGAAAAGTGCTTCGTTGACGGCGGTCATGGTGTCCGGATGGCTCTCTTTCACTTGGCCTCCGAGGATTTGATTTTATCTTTCAAACGCCTGACCAAACTGCTCTTTTTCAACAGCAGTTCTGTGATGGCATTCATCCCTTTGAGAAATTTTCCACTGTTTACAGATTCAAACTTGGCAGTTTGCCAGCTGTTCATCGCTGCGAGATTGGCAAGCAGCCCGATTCCAGAACCAGTCCCGTCGAGTTCCTGCCGGAGATAGCGATTCCGCAGAATTGCATCATAGCGGATATGCTTATCCTGGCCGGCAACAACCGTATTGCCGTAATTGTTTTGTGCATCAGAAATCCCTTCCCGCTGATGGTAACGGGCAAGGAGTTTCGGTATGACACCAATATCGTATTTGGTCAGAAAGCGGATGTTGAAATCCCAGTCGCCAAGCACGGGAAGGGTTTCATCGTAGCCGCCAATGGTGTTATATGCTGTCCGCTTGAACAAAAAGGAGATCGGCGGAAAACTGTTTACCATCAGGATTTCCATCAGATAGACAGAACGCAACCAGGTATTGAACCCGTAACATTCCCGTGTTGTTGCCTGCTTTTCATCCAATTCTTCTTTGACCAGCAGGGTATGGGTGATGACTCCGGCATATAACGGTTCATGTTTCAGAAATGAAGTTGTCTCTTCCAGGAAAGTTGGCTCCAATGTGTCATCATCATCATGAATTAGAATATATTCCGTATCCACTGCACGAATGCCGGCATTGGAGGCTGCTTCCATGCCTTTACTTTCCGGATGATGAATAACGACGACTTCCAATCCTTGAATTCTTCCTTCGTTGGCGATGACTTCCACTTCTTCGGTTCGCCCGCCATCGTTGACGATAACCCAGACAAGATTGCGGTAAGTTTGCCCGGCAACGCTCCACATCGCGCGCCAAAGCAACAGTTCGCGATTTTTGGTTCGCGTAATGACTGCTACTTTTCCTTCTCTCATAGCTCTGTTCCTATTTCGACTTTTTCCATCGGCCCATTAAAAATGCCATGAACAATTCCCTGCGGTGCAATAGACGAAATTGCCGCAACTCCCGTGCACCATCCCAGTAAATTCTGGGCCATCACATCGGTTCCGTCACCGAGTCCCAGGGTTAAAGTATAATCTCCCGGAGCGATATCCGGCCATTCCAAAGAAAAATCCGCCCGATAGTTGCCGGGTGCAAGCGGTTGTTCCCAGCGGGTACAGTTGCCAAAAATCCGGCGGCCGAATTTGTCACTCCAGAAGTACCCGTAGATGGGATGTTCCGCATGGCGGAAAAGTGTGAATTTCGCAGCAATCCGAAGCTGTGTTCCTTTCTTGGTAATGGTGTCGGGTTTCCCGTTGTACAGGATCGACAAGTCTCGAAACCGGCACCCATCGCCGGTACAGACAGCTTCCGGTATCGGCGTGAAAAAATCTTCAGAGTTGCCAGAGAATGATCCCCAGTGAGATTCTGACAACGGTTTCGGTTTACCGTACTGTAAATGGGTATAAAAATCAATCCCTTCGCGGACGTTTCCTGTGAAGACGTTTTTTCCATGATCCAGGACGATGACCCGGTCACACAAAGTCGAGATGGCATTGAGATCGTGGGACACCAGTACCAGAGCTGCATTTTTTCTGCGTTCTTCCAGATACGAGTAACACTTCTGCTGGAAAAAGATGTCACCGACGGCCAGTGCTTCGTCAATCAGGAAGACGTCCGCATCAACGTGGGCGATAATTGCAAAACCGAGCCGCAGGAACATGCCGCTGGAGTAACTTTTGACGGGTTGATCGATAAATTCTCCAATTTCGGCAAAGTCCAGAATGGACGCAACCTTTTTCTCTGTTTCCCGCCTGCTCAGTCCCAGCATGGCTGCATTCAAAAAGAGATTTTCTCTGCCGGTAAAATCGCTGTGAAAGCCGCTTCCCAGTTCCAGGAGCGGAGCAATTCTCCCTGTAGCGCGGACAATTCCGGAGCTTGGCATAACAGTTCCTGCAAGTAACGAAAGCAACGTACTCTTGCCTGCTCCATTGCGGCCGATAATTCCAAGGCATTCCCCCCTGCGGATTTCAAAATTGATTCCCTCGAGTGCCGGAAAGGCCCGATAAAATTGCCGACGCCCCATCCACAACGTCTGCTTGAACCGGTCTGATGGGCGGGGATATATCTCATATTCTTTGGAAAGATTTTCCGCTTGCAGCAAAACTTCAGAGGACATCAGCAAACCCCCGTTTGGTCTTCATGAAAAAAAGATAACCGCAGTAGAAAATTACTGCTGCAGTAATCGCCGGATAAATGAGACATTCCCATTCCGGAGGTTGATTAAAAAAATATGCGTTGCGACCTGTTTCCACCAAAGCCGTGAGAGGATTCCAATACAGGTATGCCCGCAACTTTTCCGGAACGATTGATATTGGGTAAATGATGGGTGTGGCAAAGAAAAGCCCCTGGAGTAAAACCGTCAATAATGGTGGAACGTCGCGAAAGTAGACTGCCAAAGACGCAACAAAAAAAGCGGTTCCCAAGGTCAGAACAAACAGGATCAGCAAAACCGGGAGAATTGACAGCGCGTAGATTCCCGGAATGCCGAGCATTAACCATGCCCCAAAAGCGGCGATCAGCAGGTAGGCGGCTGCAAAAAATGCGGAAGAGGTGACGGCTGCAACGGGCAGCAGTTCAATAGGAAAAACTACTTTTTTCACTGCCTGCGCCTGTCCGAGGATGGAATAGGCTCCTGCAAGTACTCCGTCCTGAAAAACAGCGTAAAGTGCCATTCCTCCGAACATGACCAATGCAAAAACTCCATCTGGTGTTCCCGGATCTCCGAATTTGACTTGAAAAATTGTACCGAAAACCCAGTAGTAAACCGTCAACAGAAAAAGCGGTGTAATCAATGGCCAGAGAACTTGAAAGAAAGAGCCCTGGAACCGTTGTGCGATTCCCCTGCCGATTAACGCCCGCAGTAAGGTTTGCTCTGCGATTACCGTTGTCAAAAGCCGTTCCGGGTGCAGCAGCAGCCGCAGCAGCGGAATTGAACGGTTCTGATTGACGATTCTCATAGTTGTATGCAATACCTTTTGCTGGTTGGAAATTCTGTAAATGACAGTTCTGATACTATAGACATTTTCTTTCTATTTTCAATGAAAAAAGGAAATTGTCATCTTTTGTTTCTGT
>CALGPR010000477.1 GCA_937960425.1 uncultured Lentisphaeria bacterium | reverse complement strand
ATATATTACTTTATAGAGACGAAAATAACTTGCAGGAGGTCGTATGGTGCTTTTTGATGAAAATATGATTATAGACGCTCAACGATATGCGATTAATGCGAAAGCGTGTATTCAGAAAAATGGACGTCTTGGTTTTACTCGTGAGGCAGCAGATTTATTGGGGCTTAATGCGCATCAGACGATGTTGTTTTCCAATAGTACAAACGGGGATATGGCGGCAATTGTCTGTGATGAGTCAGAGGTGCGCGGATTCCGGATTCAAAAAGCCGGAAACTACTTTTATATTAGGATGAAGAATTTTTTTGATTCTCTAAATCTGGATTATGTCGGAAAAAGAATATCGTATGATGTGATAGAGACATCTGAACGATACAATGGTAAGATCGTGTTTAAATTTAAACGTGGGATTTTTGAAAGGAGGTCAGGTGATGATTCCACGGAAGAAGAAACGATCAGTTAAAAGAAAAAAGGCCTAAACTCCTGTCCGAGAGTTTAGGCCGTACGGGGAAGTCCCCTGGTATTTTTACCGTAGACAGCGGTATATAAATATACAGGCTCCGTCAATATAAATCAAGAAAGAAGCGGATTTTTCTTTCTTTTATTCAGGAGGCCATAAATATGGATCTTGTTAAAAATTTGAATGGAACATCTGGAAAGACATGTTCTTGTCCAGGATGTTTTTCGTGGTTACAACATTGGGAACGAAAAACTGGTCGGCGTGCATTGTTTTGCGCGACCGTGGCCTGCACTAATTGGGCTGAGGTTGGGGGGCATGTAAAAAAAGTTGGGGATGATTATTCCCATTACATCGTGCCTCTCTGCAAAGGCTGCAATAATCGTTCTGATATATTCCGCGCGAACGAAGAGCTCGTCAGCGCAAAATGTGATTAATGAGGTAAACACATGAGCTGTAATTCCAAAAAAACATCTGCTTCTGTTGCTCGCCTGGCAGGTCGAACACTCCGTGACAAAGGTGCCTCTAATATTCAAAAAAGTCTGGCTGGCGGAGCATTATCACAACGATCCCCGGCAAAACAAACCGGTGCTAAGATGGAAGATATCGCTTCCGATGTACTGTCAAATCCGAAATATAACTCGGTGACAAAAACGTTAGCTGCTTCTATTTTATCACAAGCAAATAAAGAAAGGTAAGATATATGTGGTCAGCCATGTTCATGGCTGACCACTTTTTCTACTTCTCTACACGTCAGAATGGTAAGTGTTTTACTCCATGCCGGAAAAGGCGCATTGCTTCTGACAGTCGCCAGGGAAGTCAATAGGGGTAGATAAGGTCAGCGACTTAGGCTCCTGACCATCCAGAATTGTGTCTACGATATCCTTTTAGGCCAGATTTACTATCGCTAATGCCCGGATCCCAAAAGCTCGCTTCATTTGTTCGACGAGCTTGGGGGAATCGTAGCGGAACTTTTATTTGAGGAAGATCTGCTCCGCGTTCTATCCATTGAAATTTAATATCCTATCTTTGTGGTTGTCATTCCCAATACATTGGTTCTTAGCGGTAATTTATCTGATATTTATGCTGAAGTCGTATGGATCAGTAGTGATTTACCTCAACGGAAATACTATCCCCAAAAAAAGAAAAGGAGCTCTGAAAAATAGTGTTTACATGCCGTAAATTAATTTGTAAGTACTTTCCTTCAAAAAGAGAAAAGAAATGGATAAGGTGTTACTATGAAAGCGATAGCATATTGCGGGTTGGCGTGTTTTCTTTGTTCCGAAAAAAAAAGTTGTACAGGGTGCCAGGATGGCGATTGCGAAAATCACCGATGGTGTAAAAATTATAATTGTTGTAGAGAAAAAAACTTGAATGGTTGCTGGGAGTGCGCTGAATTTCCTTGTGTCGGAGGTATGTTTGAGCAACTTCGTATTCGAGCTTTCGCGTCGTTTGCGAAAAGATACGGAGTAGAAGCGCTGGAGAAAAAACTCTTTGACAATCAGCAGAAAGGCATGGTGTATCACTATGAAGGGAAACTTGTTGGCGACTATGATAAGCTTCAATCTGAGGCGGAAATTATTGAATTGATGAGAACCGGAGAAGTCCCGAAAACATTATGTGAGGGGGACTTGGACTGAAAAATAAATATACTTCCGTTATGTAGGTTATGTTCAAATGAAATACGGTTGGCAAAATAATTATTGTAGCAATATGCCTTGTGATGGACTGGTCACGATATTTAACACGTTGAGCGTACATTAGGAGTAGGATATGTGGTCTGTTGCGACGGTTATGGCTGTAAAAAAATTTTGTCTCCCAGTATTGTATTTCGTTGCTGAATATGGTATAATAATCCCAAAGTCTCTTTTTCGTTTGTGAAGTAAAGATTCTATATGGGAGGTGAAAAATTATCATGCGTGTACAGAAAATTTTTTCCTTGATAAAAGGATATTTCTCAGAGAGGGTAAATTTGTCTTTGCATCGTACCGTCATGATTCCGATATTGTTCGTGTTGATGGGGTTGTCCGGAGGTTGTCATGTTGCTCCGACATGGCATCCACTTGACCGATATTGTGTTTTTCGTGCAGATACTGGTCAGCCGGAACCAGGCGTTCTGATTGCATTTCATGATAAACGATTGAATAAAGTGATTTACGCCAAGACCAATGAAAAGGGACTGGCCAGATTGGATGGCATTTCCCACGACGGGTGGAAGTCCAGAAAAGAGTTTGAAGTTCTCATAGGAAAAGAAGGGTTTGATCCTCCCGTAGCCTGCAACAATCCACCTGATGTATTGCGGTTGAACCCGAAACTTAATGATTGTGCATTTTACTGCATTGTTCCCCACGGCTTTGAACGAAAAACAATCAAAGGTCATGACCACCGGGATATTTTCGCTGGTTCCGGGGAAACTCAAGAAGAATTGCGTAAAGAATGGGAAGCCTATTGGGAGAAATCTTCTGTTTCCCATTAGGTTTAGAAGTCACGATTTCCTCTGACGGATTGCCAGTTTTCTTTCTGGAACGTTATCAACATACTGTATTTCTTTTGCAAATGGCTGAGAATCTTGAAAATATCTACAGCGTTTTGCCGCAGCAACTCCCTCCTTGGACGGGAAAGAAGTACATGGAGGGGCGGGCGCAACTCATTGTTGTCGTACAACTATCCTGCAGTACCTTCAGGGAATCGGCGATTGCACCGAAAATAATTTGATAGAATTGGGGGAGAGTATTGGGCGGAAGTGTTCACAATGTCCTTCATTCTACGAGTGGTATTGCTTTTATTTCGTTCGGGCGATATCTTTTCGTTCGAAAGAACGTTCATATTCATGTGGTTCTTGCAGCAATATTCCGACCCTTGATTCGTCAAACGTATAAGGCGGGGCTCTCTTTATTGTCAAAGGATGGTGATGATGGTTAAACGATCATACCGCATGTGTCGGCTGTACTCAAGGCATCCCTGCGGTCATGCCGCATTGTAAATGCCACCTTGGAATGGAGTGTAATCGTAGTTTATGGATTGGCACATCTGATTCCTGATGTTGAACGTACCTCAGGGAATCAAATACCTGAGAGGTTCCTCTTCAGTTTCTCCTGCTGCCTGTGCCAGATTTTCTCAGAAGTACAATCGCGGCTTTCCCGGTTTTCTGACGAGGAGTAGAAGTTGTTGAAGACTGTGTCTTTTTGCTGGGATTGCAGAAAGAAGGAAAGTTATGGCAGAAAAGCGTTTGAAAATGTTAATACTACCATTTATCAATGGATTGCATTGGATTCTCAAGAGATGAATGAGCCGGGAGCAGAGCCCCGGGCGAACTATCACAAAAAAATTACAGACAACTTCCTTCGTCGCTGAAGTTGTCTCAACGTCTTTTGGCGAATCAGCAGGTTTTTCTGATAATAGTGATTTTCCCAAGTATATTTGACAGGGCAAGGCATCACGCTTGTGCGGCAAGCTTTTCTTTGCGTTCATCCAGTAATTTCCGAATGACACGCGTCACTTCAGGAAGTCGATGGGGTTTCGGCAAGAATCCATTTGCCCCCTGTTCAAGCAGATCACGTACTTCTTCTTCGCATACGTAGCCACTGGAAAGCAGTACTGTCGCGTTAGGGTCAAGCTCTTTGATTCGATAAAATGCTTGATGCCCGCTCGCTTTGGGCATAACCATATCTAATAGTACCAAATCAATTTCATGTGGGTTTTCCGCGTAAATTTCTACTGCATCAAGGCCATTTTCTGCAAGCAGAACAGAATAACCCAGCTCCTGCAGCGTTTCAATCAGAAAATCCCAGATCGTTTCGTGATCGTCAACAATTAAAATCGTTTCGTTGCCGCCCGGCAACTTATCCGTCAAAGACGCCATTTTTTTTATTACTCTCTTTTCTTCCGTAACAGAAGGCAGGTGATTTTCAATTTACCATTTTTTTGTTTATTGCAAATTATAGCAAAAAAATAGGAAAAAATCAATATCCTGAGTCGCTTTTCTCGTCAAAATTCTCTAATCAGATGCTTTCTGCCCGGCATCCAATGGATTGAAGTTTCTGAACGATATGCTCGTAGCCGCGGGCGATAATTTCGCTTTGGTTAATTATGCTGGTCCCTTGGGCACAACAGGCAGCAATTACCATCGCCATTCCCGCACGGATATCCGGGCTGGATAATGTCATTCCATGCAATTGTGCTGCCCCTGAGATAACGACCCGGTGTGGATCGCAGACAATTGCCTGCGCTCCCATGCTGATCAGTCGGTCGACAAAGTAAATGCGGCTTTCAAACATTTTTTCAAAGAACATGCAAGTTCCAACGCATTGTGTCGCCATGACAATAGAACAACTCATCATATCCGATGGATACTGCGGCCAGGGGCCGTCTGAGATCACCGGGATATGTCCACCAAAATCCTGTACGACACGCGCGTCCTGTCCTCCCGGCAGGTAAATTGAATCTGCTCCCAGTTCCATTTTGATATTAAATCGCTCAAAAACACGCCGAAGCATCCAGTAGTGGCGGCGCACTGTACCTCGGATTGTAATTTCTCCATGGCATGCGGCTGCCAGCGCAAGAAAACTTCCCGCTTCAATGTGATCTCCCCCAATCGTCCATTCTGTCCCATGGAGTTTGGGGACTCCTTGAATCACCAACGTATTACTGCCAAGTCCAGAAATATTTGCCCCCATCGAATTGAGCATTTCTGCCAGGTCAGTTACATGAGGTTCACTCGCTGCATTCCGCAGGATTGTAGTTCCTCGTGCCGTCGCCGCTGCAATCAGAATCTGTTCGGTTGCTGTGACGCTGGCTTCGTCCAGAAACATTTCTTTACCGGTTAAGCCATGCGGCGCCGAAAATTCATATTTACTGGCAGACTCAAGGGAGATGCCGAGCGTTTTCAAACCATAAAAATGGCCGTCAAGCCGCCTACGTCCAATAATGTCTCCTCCGGGAGGATAAAGAACAGCTGAGCCGCAACGTGCGGCGAGGGGAGCGGCAAAAAGAATACTGGTGCGCATTTTACTACACCATTCTTCTGGAACCGTGGTTGTTTTAATATTTTTTGCTGCAATAACAGCAGTTTTACCATCGTAAGAGACCTCTGCTCCGAGAAGGGCAACAACATTCAGCATGGATTGGACGTCACGGATATCCGGCATATTATGAAGAGTGACGGGTTCATCGGTTAAAAGTGCTGCTGCAATCATCGGCAATGCTGCATTTTTATTGCCGCTTATGGTGATGGTTCCGGAAATGGGACTTCCTCCCTCGATGCGCAAACGTTCCATCCTTATCTTTTTCCTTAACTTGGACACTGAGTAATTGATTTATTTTTTATTGTATATCCGAAGGTATGGAATTTCAAGGAAGATTGAACAGAGCTTTTGAGGGATTGTGTAAAAAACTCCGTCAAGTAGTTGTAGTCGCCGGAAAAACGTGATACATTACGTAAATGTGCCTATGGGGGGCACTGTGAACTTTATAGGAAATTGTGCAAGAATATGTTATTTTCAGACTCCATGCTTCGCTGGTGGAAACGTGGTGCAGTTTTGTTTTTTCTACTGGCATATATCTTACCTTTGGGGTTCCGCCCGTTGCTGACGCCGGACGAATATCGCTACGCAGAAATTCCCAGAGCAATGATCGATTCCGGCAACTGGGTATCTCCGCGTTTGTTGGGGATACGCTATTTTGAAAAACCGGCGCTCGGGTATCAGATGACTGCCGTTTCTCTGGAAATTTTCGGGAATACGAATTTCGCAATCCGGTTCCCTGCTGCCCTTTCCGTGGGAATTACCGCTCTGGCAATCTACTGGCTGATAAGGAAAGTCCGCGGAGATGAAGAACTGGCAATTCTGGCTTCCTATGTGTATCTGGGGATGGGGTTGGTGTATGGAGTAGGGATTTTTGCTGTTCTCGACAGCCAGACGACATGCTTTCTCTGGCTGGGAATGGTGTTGTATTATCTGGGGCTGCGCGGCAAAACCCCTGGAAGTAAAGTCAGTTGTCTTCTCGCCTCGGGCGCAGCTTTCGGATTGGCGTTCCTGACCAAAGGCTTTCTGGCTTTTGTTGTGCCGGTTGTGACTGCAGTTCCTTTTTTACTCTTCCGCAAAGAATGGAAGAATTTTTTCCTTTCTCCCTGGCTGCCGATATTTGCTGCGGCAATTGTCGCGTTACCCTGGTCGCTGATGATTCATTTTCAAGAGCCTGATTTCTGGCATTATTTCTTTTTCATTGAGCATCTGCAACGATTCCTCAAAGAAACTGATGGTCAGCATCCGGAACCGTTCTGGTTCTTTATCCCGATTGTTGCAGGAGGTATTTTCCCGGCTGCAATTTTCGGATGGGGAATGGTGCGGGGATGGCACGGAAAATGGAAACAACTTTGGCGTGACGATTTTACTTTTTATTTGAGCCTGGCTTTCCTGATGCCTTTCCTCTTCTTTTCCAGTTCTACTGGTAAATTGGGAACGTATGTTTTGCCCTGTTTCCCGCCATTGGCAATTTTAATGGCAATGGGTTTGCAGGCATATTATCGCCAAGGTCTCCGCAAAGGAGTTGATTCAACGTTGACGATTTTCGGATGGTTACTGGTGGTCGGAGCCATCGGATTTGCCATTGTACAAATCATTGCCGACTGCGGGGCGTTTGAAGGGTTGTATGCGCCTGAAGAACGGCTGAAATATTCCGCTTTACTCGGAGTTGCATGCGCATGGGGGATTTTGCTGATTCGCACTGCCCATCGGACGTCCGGTACAAGATTCGGAGCGTTTTACTTTGGTATGGCGGCTGTCCTGATTGTGGCAATGGCTTCTTTGCCCAAACGTGTTTTTGAGGGTAAAGCTCAGACCGAAGCTTTGGAGTCTTTCCGTGATGTTATCGGGCCTGATACGCTGTTGGTTACGTATCCGAATGTGATGCATGCGGCTGGATGGGTTTATCACCGCGATGATATGTACCTATTATTCAGTGCTGGAGAATTGGAACACAGCGTAGAAACTTATCCGGAGTATGCGGATCGCGTTCTGTCTGTGCCGGAATATTATGAATTGGTACGTAAATACCCTGAACGGGTTGTGGTAATCATGCGGAAAGACCATGATCGTCTGCGCCCGCCGGGCATGAAAGTTGCTGAAGAACGGGTGTGTCAGGAAATTCGGATGCTGCGTTTTGCACCTCCTGATTCAAATCATGAAGAGAAGTGAAAGAGGATGACGATGGATAACCGTGGATTGTTACTGAAACAATTTTTCAAAAACCCGACCCGCATTGGCGCATTGTGCCCGTCTGGAGAGGCATTGTGCCGGGAGATGGTTGCAGAAATCGGGATGGAACAGGCGTCGACTGTTGCAGAACTTGGGCCGGGAACCGGAGTGATAACCCGGGAAATCCTGCGGACAATGCCTGACGGCGGGACTTTTTTTGCCGTTGAGCTCGACGACGAGATTTTCCGGAATTTTCAGGCGGTTTTTCCCAATGTAACCGTTTTCAATGAGAGTGCTGAAAATCTCACTGAGTTAATGGCACAACAACATCTGAGACAGCTTGATGCCGTAATTTCCGGATTACCATGGGCAGCTTTTCCCGCAGCCTTGCAAAACCGGATCTTGGATGCGGTGCTGGAGAATTTGAAGTCCGGAGGTTATTTTACCACATTTGCTTATTTGCAGGGGTTGTTGTTGCCGGCGGGAGTGCGTTTCCGGCGTTTGCTCCATTCCCGTTTCCCGGAAGTCCGTATGTCTCGCGTGGTTTGGCGGAATTTACCTCCTGCGGTGGTATATCGATGCCAAAAAGCTTAAAAAAACGTGTTTTATTGTTGTGGTTGTGTGTCATTATGGCGCAATTTGTGACAGAATTGTGCCAGTGTAAGACGCCTATGGCACAAGTTGGAATTTATAACAATATGATAAACAGCTTTAGGAAAAGTTGGCACGCTGATTGCTTATACTGAGTCATAGTTTTTATGGATTCAAATTGGAAAACGAAAGTTTTTCAAAAGATAGGAAGGTGTTACTATGGCTAAGATATTGGGTATTGACCTTGGAACTACGAACAGCTGTATGGCTGTTATGGAACACGGTGAAGCAACTGTGATTCCGAATGCGGAAGGGAACCGCACTACTCCGTCAATTGTTGCATTTACCAAGACTGGTGAACGATTGGTTGGCCAGACGGCAAAACGTCAGGCGGTGACAAATCCGAAAAATACAATTTTCTCTGTGAAACGTTTTATGGGACGTAAATATGCGGAAGTTGGCGAAGAACGCAACCTTGTCCCTTACGAATTGGTTGAGGCACCAAATGGTGACGTCGCGATTAAAGTTGGAGATCGTACTTTCTCTCCGCCGGAAATTTCTGCAATGATCCTGCAGAAACTGAAAGCTGATGCTGAAGCGTTTCTCGGCGAGGAAATCAAAGAGGCTGTTATTACTGTCCCTGCATACTTCAACGACAGTCAGCGTCAGGCAACGAAAGATGCCGGCCGCATTGCCGGTTTGAATGTGCTTCGAATCGTGAACGAACCGACTGCAGCTGCTCTGGCATACGGGCTCGAAAAACAGAATGATGAAACAGTTGCTGTCTACGACCTTGGCGGCGGTACGTTCGATATTTCAATTCTGGAAATCGGCGATGGGGTGTTTGAAGTTAAGGCCACTAACGGAGATACTCATCTGGGTGGTGACGACTTTGACCAGGCAATCATTCATTTCCTTGCGGAACGCTTCAAAGCTGAGCATGGTGTCGATTTGTTGAAAGACAATCAGGCTTTACAGCGGTTGAAAGAAGCAGCCGAAAAGGCAAAGTGTGAACTGTCCAGCAGCATGAGTACGGAAATTAACCTGCCGTTTATCACGATGAATCAGGATGGCCCGATTCACTTGACGCAAACTCTTACCCGTGCAGAACTGGATCGTCTGTGCGACGGCTTGATCCAGCGTACTGTGGTACCGTGTCAGAACTGCTTGCGCGATGCGAAACTTTCCACTTCCGATATCAAGGAAGTCATTATGGTTGGCGGTATGACCCGTATGCCTAAGGTTCAGGAAAAGGCCAAGGAAATTTTCGGTCGTGACCCGCATAAGGGTGTGAACCCGGACGAAGTCGTTGCTTGTGGTGCTGCCATTCAGGGCGGTGTTCTCGGTGGCGAAGTGAACGATGTGGTGTTGCTTGACGTAACTCCGTTGTCTCTCGGTATCGAAACCCTTGGCGGTGTCTTCACCCGTTTGATTGACCGCAACACAACGATTCCGACCCGGAAGAGCGAAGTCTTCAGTACTGCAGCAGACAATCAACCTTCTGTGGATATCCATGTGCTTCAGGGCGAACGAGAGATGGCGCGGGACAACAAGTCTATTGGCCGCTTCCGGCTTGATGGTATTGCTCCGGCTCCACGTGGCGTTCCGCAGATTGAAGTGACATTTGATATTGATGCAAACGGTATTTTGCACGTGACGGCCAAAGACCGTGGCACCGGCAAAGAACAGCACATTACCATTACTGCGAACAGTGGTCTTTCCGATCAGGAAATCGAAAGAATGGTGAATGAAGCCAAAGCCCACGCCGATGAAGACAAGCAGGTGAAGGAACGCATTGAAGTCAAGAATCGTGCTGACAGCCTGGTTTACCAGACCGAAAAACAGCTCAAAGAATTTGAGGGAAAAGTTTCCGAAGGAGTCAGAAAGCCTGTTGAAGACGGAATTGCAAAACTGAAAGATGCAATCAAAGCTGATGATATTGATGGCATGAAACGCATCATGGATGAACTGGAACAGCATTTGATGCAGTTTGGTCAGGAAATCTATCAGCAACAGCAGCAGGCACAAGGTCAGGGCGCTACCGGTGATCAGTCTGCTTCTGGCGCAAATCCTGGTGCCAGCGCGAATAAAAAGAATGACGATGGCGTCGTCGATGCCGAAGTTGTCGATTAATAACCTATGTATATACCGCACGGTGAACAGAGTTCAGGGTGAGGTGATTCCCCTGGATATTCCCGTGCGGCATAAATTCATAAAAATAATGCAGTCAATTGCATAAAACAAAACAGTAAAGGAGTTGACTACTATGTCTAATGTTACCATTAAGCCGCTTGGCGACCGCGTGCTTCTGCAAATTTGCGAATGCAAGGAACAGGTAAAGGGGGGAATTGTCATTCCGGATGCCGCCAAAGAGAAACCGCAGGAATACAAAGTTGTCGCCCTCGGTACCGGTAAAGTTGATGACAACGGCAAAAAAATCGAATTTGACGTCAAAGTTGGTGATATTGTTCTGACCAGTCGTTACGGCGGGACGGAAGTTAAGGTTGATGATCAGGAATACAAGGTGGTTTCTCAGGACGATATTCTCGCAATCGTTGGCTAAGAGAAGCCTTTATCCATAATAAACACGAGATTAAAATTTTTCAGGAGATAAAATAAAATGGCAAAACAGCTTCTGTTTTCCGATGAAGCCCGTCGCAGTGTTCTCGAAGGGGTTACTATTTTGAGC
>CALGPR010000476.1 GCA_937960425.1 uncultured Lentisphaeria bacterium | reverse complement strand
AAATTTCTTTTTCGTATCGAATTTTTATTTCTGGGATAATGTCATTTATTATATTAATGAATTTGTTGTCTGAAATTTTTACAGAAAAGAAATTTGTATTGTTTCTATTTTGAAAATGGGAAAGATGAGTATTTTTTTGCAAAGTTTTTTATTGCATCATCCATGAAGTTGAGGTTATATTATTTGCAATAATTGCTATTTTACAGGCCGGATTGTTTGAAGAAGGCGTTCGATTGTAATTCCTGTGCGTATGATAAAGCAGAGGGAAAGGAAAGACTCTGCAACGTCAGGGCAGTTTTTTTATTTCAGGAGCATAACAATGGTTGATAAGCTGAAAGCCTGTGGGTTGAGCATTGCGGCGATTGCTTCTTTGGGGGGCATCGCAATGTATGCCGCAAACAACGATGCGGGTGGAGAGTCTGGTATTGTTGTAGAAGGCGCTGCAGGAGTGGCTGCCGCAGCAGAGAAGAAAAATATCTCAATAGAGATTTCTACCGGAGTGGTTGCGCGGGAGGAGAATGGGGAATTGACGGTGATTCCTGCTGATCCCGAAGATAATAATCCGGAACATATTAACCAGGTAAAGGAGTCTCTTGAAGCACTGCCGCCTGAAGAATTCCCTGCCACGCAGTATCCGTTCAATGACCAGCCGGCGCTGATGGCATCGCGATACTCTTCTGGAATGACGTCGTCTATGGCACGTGCTTTGACCGAAGAATCTGTGCCGGAAATTTCATTGGGTGACCGATTTTTGATATCGGATATTATTTGCAGCCCCGGAACAACAGCCGGCGATTGGGTCCTTTCCATGACAATTAATCACGTGGGAGTGGTGTATCAGATCAAAGATTTCCATTATTGTGGGGAGTCGGCAAAAAATGTCTGGCACAGTGACACCATTTCTGTTGATATTGTCCAGTGAAAGGGAATAGGAAAATGAAAACATTGGGATTAAAAATTTTCTGCGGGATATTTTGTGTTACCTTATGTCTGGCCAAGGTATTGGCAGCGGCGGAAGAACCGGAGAAAATCCTGGAAAATGCCTTCAGAAACAGTGCGACACAATCGTATCATGTCGAAGTTGCGAGACCGTTTTTATTCAGGCCGGAAATTACCAAGGCAGTGGTTGACAGAAAATTCCTGGCGGAAGATAAAATTTACCTTCGTATGGAATTGTTTGAAAAGGATAGACTTGTCGAAACATATTGGCGTAATGACGATGGCCTTTTCGGGCAAATAGGACAGACCGTTGCGCAATTGGGTATTTCCTACAATCTTCCAGCCCTGGAAGATATCCTTCTGCCGATTCCCGAGGAAGAATTTTCTCACTCCACTTGGGAAGTGGAGGAGGTAACACTCAAGGGAGTTCCCGGCTATCGAATCATTCAGACCATTGACCCGGATTTTCGGTTGTCACAGGTTCCGAACCGGATTGATGATGAAAAAATTAAGCATTATGCTGTCGGGAAGCGGGTTTTTCTGATCGGCGTTGACAATATCCTCTATCGAAGACAGCATTACAATTTTTTTGGAAGACTGTTGACAGAACAGAATTTGCTTGATGCGCAATTCAATTTCCCTTTTCCTGAAGATCATTTCGCTTCCCCGGAACGGACGGATATACATCTTCTGTCAGATGCAAAGTTTAAAAGCATGTGGCAAAATGAGCAGTATATAGATGTTTCGCTTCCCCAGCGGAATACATCATTTGATGCAAGACGAATTACTCGCTGGTTGTTGAACAATGGTAGTCTGTTGGCTGTCGGCAGTGTCGTATTGCTGCTGGTCGCCTGGGGAATCCATAGTTACAAAAAGAAAAAGTAATGATTTACTGCGGGAAGAAAGCGATTTTCAGCAGTAAAATTCGTATTACACTCATCCCAATGGTGCTTTGTGCAGCATTGGGATGAGTTGTGCTTTGGCTGGTTGTTGTAATGGTTTGACGGATTTGATATGAAGAAAGCTAAGGTTTTCTGGTTTATTATATTCATTTGCATTGTTGCAGGATTTGTCGCGCTTGGGATCAGGTATTGTTTCCCGCCGCGTGTATTTGATCGAACCGTTAGAAGTGACGTTTTGCATCTTGGCTCGTTAAGTCAGAAGGTTTTGGTCGGCCGCTATAAATTAAATGTGGATTTGTATTTCAACCCTTCTACAACGGTTAAATATATTATCCCAGTAGATGAGAATAACAAGCCACTGCCTTCTGCATCCAATGTCGTTTTTTATGCACCTTTCGGGGGGGATACTGGGGAAAACTTTGAAAAACATGAGTGGCTGATTCCCTTTATTGTCGAGTGTGGCTATACTGTTTTTTCCATGTCTATGAAACGTAACGTTCAAAATTCTTCTCCTGAGTGCTTTTTCGTTTTTGAGGAATCCGGCTGGCACGATGTTGTGGAAGAGGTAAAGGAGCGTTTGGTTGCGGAATATTCCTTGAAAGATCAACCGATGATTTCCGTCGGACAATCTGCCGGCGGAGCGTTAACGCAGCGCCTTCTCATATCAAAACCCGGCCTGATTGACATTGCTGCATGGGGGAGCAGTGGCGACTACACCGAGTGGCAAGGCCCTCCACAGGCAGCAATACTGATGGTGAGTACCTGGGGGGACGGTGGAACTCAAGCTACAGACCTTCTTTGGAAAGATCTGCGCGCAATCAATGGGAAGGCTTTACGTGCCTATACCCCTCTGCTGCGGCCGCGGGATTACCATTCTATCGGAAAATCGGCACACCAGTTGATCAAGTTTTTTGTTCGCGATATGGTGAATTCAAGAGCGGAACACAACGGCATCGGCTATGAAGCAGCAAACGGCTACCCCGGCTTGTCCAGTGATTTTTATAAGGTATGGAACTCATTACCACATGAGTTCTTTGGAGAACAGGCAAAGGATTATTCCCATTTAAAGGTTTTACCCGTTGTTCCGGAAAATCCGCAGCGGGTGATTTGGATTATGACTGACCAGGTCAATAAAAAAATTGATCCCGGGATTGCGTTGGAAGTTGTTTGGCGAATGTTGACCCCGAATTCCATCGTAATATACAACCAGTTTGGACAGGAGCAATATGACAATCCTCAAATGGTTGATGACGTACTGGCAAAAATATTATCTGTAAATGAATGGCGTGATTTACTGCTTTATGTTTTGGGCGATGGATTGGGCGGACAGGCCGTTGCCGTTGCTGCATTAAAGAGTCAGAATGACAGGATTCGACGCATTATTACATTGGATTCTATCTATCAGTTTGAGCCAAATGAGGCATTATCAATTGCTGCGCATATCCGCGGCAATCGGATTCCATTTTCAATCTGTTTTTCCCAATATAATTTTGAACTTCTGCCAGATAGCCCGGCAATTGCCGAAGAAGTCTACCTGGATGGAGAACGTACTATGCTGGGCGTTTGGGAAAAACTTTTAAACCGCTTTTTTTTCAACGAAGAAAATTCCAATTCTGAAATACCCTCCATTGCTCCGGTCGAAGAGGGCGCTGCAAGGCAGTAACGTCATCGTATGAACTGTTTTTGCATGGAACGCCGATCGTCAGGAAAGACGATAGTGAGTTTCAAGCCGGTTGACCTGATGGTCTCTATATGCGCAAATAAGCAGGAGCAGGGGGCCCTTGCTGTACAAGTCAGCTCTATGGTTGTAATTGCGCGGAAATTGCGATTGTCCTGGCAGCTGCCCGACCGGTGTTTACCACAAAGCCGGCACCTCCAGATGAGAAGGTGTTATCCTGGCATTCAAGAAGCAACTCCCCATTCAGGAATAATTGCAGTTTGTTTCCGACGCAGCGCGCTTCCAGATCATAAAACTGGTCATTTTCAAGACAGAAAGGCGTTTCAGCCAGAATCTTCCAGCCGTAAAAGTTACAGCAGATCTGCGCATGAGTACGGCTGAAGCCCAGCGCATAATATCGTTCATTGCCTTGATAACGCAGTACGGTACCGGCAAAATCTGCACTGTGGACTGAAAATTTTGTCCGTAGAACGGTGTCGTTCCAGCTACGATTGCCAGTGACGGCAACTCCTATGTCGCGATTTTGCAGGAATCCATCCCGGAATGCATCAAAATTGGAAATCCAGCCGATGGCATCGCGGATCGAAGTTGAAAATGGCACCGATTCACTGGTCGTTACTTCTGCTTTGCCGGAGAGTTCTACCCTGTCAATCAGGAGGATTCCGGTGCTCAGCGAATCACTCGCCAGTTCAATCCCGAATCTGGCAATTGCTTCATCTTCCCATTGGGGAATAGTCCATTTCCAGTCAAAGGGATCCCCGAAAGTAAGGGGATACTCAGCCGAATAAATCCGCTTTTCGTTCAAAGAATGATCCGGCAGAATGGTCTGGACAAAGAGTTTTGCTGTTGTTTGCCCCGCTATGGAAAGGGGTTTCCCCTTTACATGGACTGTTATTCCGGGATACAAAGTTGGAACTCCGGGGGCGGCATAGCGGGGATCCGGCTGGAAAATGCAGCACGGCGTGACAATCCGTGCCTTTCTACCAGCACTGCACTGAAACTCCAGCTCCAGCCCGTTACCTTTGGGATTGGAAATTTTACAATTGTTGCGGCTGTCAAAATTGGTATCGTCAGGCAGGTATCCGTGCAGTGAGCCCGGGAATGTGAAGTGGTGCCAAGCCCCGTTTTTCGGCAATGGAACTTCCTGCCACCCCATGACTTTTCGTCCGATGGAAGCAATTTGTCCGGCAATCAGTGCGGCATCCGTAGTGCTGTCTGTAGGATCTGCTGTCGGAATGATAACCTGATCGGCAAAAGGACTGCGGAAGTCGTAACGATCACAAAGATGTTCCAACCCTGCTGCCAGCGCCGTAACGCTTCCAACATTTGCTGCATTGCAGTCCGTGTCCCAACCTGCCGAGCAGATTATTTTCATGGCTTCATAGAAGTCATTTTGCGCATAACCCCAAGCCATGACCATCAAAGCGTGATTGGGAATGACATGGCACCCGCCTCCAAATTGATCGTATCCATATTTCCGGGCAATGCGCTGGTAGGTTTTGTTCCAATTGCCATCAGTTCTGCACCAGTTACGGACGTCGTTGTGAACTTGGGCGATCAGAGAATCCCGGGGTATTGCGGAAACACCGATGTCCAGAATTTTTTCCATGTCTTTTTCAACAAAAGCAGTACTGACCATGGCCGCAACGACAATCGCAGCGTTGACAGCTTCGCCGTCATGGGAAACTGACGCTGCCTGACGGGCCAATTTTGCCGCAAGATCCGCATTCCCCGGAGCAACCATTCCGAAAGCGTCAATGAAGATTTGCCCGCCGATTTGCTCGGCTACAATTTTGCCATTTGTGGCAATGGCGCCGGAAAGAGGTGCAGGTATTCCCGCTTTCAATCGCAGAAATGCCGTATGTTCAGTGGAGCATGCCATTCCGCCCCACCAGAGCACAGTCTGGTTTTCCCAGAGGTAATTCAGCCAGGTTTTTCCGAAAAAATCAGCCGGAGTCGTTTCGTAAAGGCCGGAATCACGGAGGGCTTTGATGAACGTAAAGGTCCCGGAAATATCATCGTCAGCAACGACGAGAGGAACTTTCAATGCTTCATGGACATATCCTTCAATAGTCCCGAACGTTTCTTCAATCTGCTGTTTGCTCCAGCCTTCGATTGGCCGACCGAGGTATACACCGATAATTTTTCCCAACACAGCGGTGTATACTTGTTTTTCATAATCAGCGATCATCATTGCCTTGCTCTCCACTTTTGTTCTCCTGGTTTCATCAGCAGGGGCTGGAATACTATAATACTTTTTTTCACCCCGGCAATGTCTTCGTAAAGATTTTCCTTTTTTCAAGAGTTGTAAAATCCTGTTTCGGCGGTATTTTGTATCCGGAGAAGGGCGGTTACAGGATCGAGGCGCTTCAGGCATAAAAAACGTGGAACAGTTACATGAAAACAATTCATTTGGGAAAATCTGATTTACAGGCTTCCAATGTTGCTTTGGGTTGCATGCGTATTGCAGAATTAAGGGAAGAGGCATTAGAAGAGTTATTGTTTACTGCGTTGGAGTTGGGTGTGGATTTTTTTGACCATGCCGATATTTACGGGCAAGGCAGCTGTGAGGAAAAGTTTGGAGCGGTGCTGGCTAAGCATCACGATTTACGCAGTAAAATCAAACTTCAGACCAAATGCGGGATTCGCAAGGGATTTTTTGACTTTTCCCGAGAGCATATTCTCAAGTCTGTCGATCAGAGCCTGCTGAAATTGCAGACCGATTACCTGGATGTTCTTCTACTGCATCGGCCGGATACGTTGATGGAGCCGGAAGAAGTAGCGGATGCTTTTTCCATCCTGCACAGTTCCGGGAAAGTGCGCTATTTCGGGATGAGCAATCAAAATGCCATGCAGTTGCAGTTGCTTCAGAAGTTCCTTCCCTTCAAGATTATTGTGAATCAACTTCAATTCGGTCCCGCTCATACTTTGATGATCGATACCGGATTGAATGTCAACATTCGCAGTACTGCCGGGACGATGTATACGGACGGGGTTTTGGAATATTGCCGTATGAATGATATTACGATCCAGACGTGGTCGCCATTTCTTTACGGTTTTTTTGAAGGAAACTTTCTGACGGATGCAAAGTATACCGTGCTGCGTGATACTTTGAGAGCCATAGGAGCGAGACATGGGCTTGATGTGTCCGGCGCTGCTGTTGCCTGGATTGCCCGGCATCCTGCTGAAATCCAGACCATTGTCGGGACAACCAACCCGGAGCATCTGCGTGCAGCGTGTGCTGGAAGCGATATCCGCTTATCTCGGGAAGAGTGGTATGAAATTTACCGTTCCGCCGGGAATCGTCTACCGTAAGCCGCCGCCATACTTTACAACGGAAATTTTTAACAAAACAGGTTGTTTTTGTCGCGGAAAAGGATACATTTCCCTGCATTCAGTCAAATGAGAAAAAATAGGAGATTTTATGGCTGGGCATCGTAATAATTTCCGCTCACAATTGCGGGTATTCCGAATATTGGTAATCATACTTCTGTTTCTGATTACTGTCGGCGTGGGAATTACTATCTTCTGCTCGATTGAAGATACGGTTCAGGGGCGCGGAATTGTGCAGGGGGAACGGGAATACCAACTGCGATCCTCCGTTGAAAGCCGTATTACGAAAATTCACCATAAGACCGGGGATCAGGTCAAAGCTGGTGATTTGCTGATTGAACTTGATGACCGGGCGTTGCGTTATGAACTTGAGGCTTTGGAGCATGCAATCAG
>CALGPR010000475.1 GCA_937960425.1 uncultured Lentisphaeria bacterium | reverse complement strand
GAAAGAACCTTTCCTGAAAAGGTTTTTCCTTCTCGCATCTGCTTTTGTAAGCGATTAAATTATTTTTTCCTGGAAGCCTTGCGGTAGATGGCGATGCCGATCAGCAGGAGCGCTGAGCAACTTCCCAGCCCCCATGCGACATAGGGCAAAACATTTCCAGCAAAGAGCCATTGCGAAATACGTTGGCTGATGGGGGGCGGCGCATTGGGTTTGGGGGAATTTTGTAAATATTGTTCATAGTTCTTTTGATTCTGCATGAGAGCCCGCATTGCGGTTGAGGTGGTAATTTTCTGAGGTTCCAATGGACTTGGCGTTTGAAACAGTTCCCGCGACGGCGGATTCCAGTCAAATTCGGACAATTGCAGTTCGTAAAGGCGTTTACCATTTTTATTCCATTCCCGGACTCCCAGGATGGCGTTGCGGGTTGTGTCGATGGTCAGGATTCGTTTAAACGGACGGGTTTCCAAGAGGATTTCGGGCGTCTGGGCAAGCCCGGAAGGGGATCGAGAAATTGCCGAGTGAACCTCTTCAGAGTCAGTGACATCCATCACAATATTGATGACTCCGGGGATTCCTGTTTCTTCGATGGTATAATCAGCTGTATAAAATTCAGAGTTCGTGATTGGCAAGGCCAGGTGTTCAGGTAGTGATGCTTCAAAGGCCTCGGCAAGTTGGTGACTTTTTTGCCTGATGGTACCAAAGTCTCCATCACGATTTTGGATATACGTTTCGACGGCCTCATTATTCTGGAGTACTTCTGCACGTTTGAGAACAAAGCCGTCATCTTCGACCAGGCGGTATACGCGATATTTTCCTTCTTTGCCATGGTCAAATAAATTTGCTGTTGCGGAATACGATAGCGTTAACGAATTTTCTCTTGCGGGAAAGAGCAAAGCGGTTGCTTTCTGGCGCAGCTCGTATTCAACCTGGGAATCTGCTGCTATTCCGGTTACGCACAGAAACAATAAAGCGGGAATAATTCCAGTTTTGATCCATAATTTCATAATTCTTCCAGTCCGTTATTTATTGATCAGTTCTGCGGCTTTATCGGGAGGATAGATTTTGATTGTAACATTTCTACCGCGTGCAGCTGTTATAATTTCAGTCCCGTCATAGTCGAATTCCGGATATTGGTATAAAACATTCGATTCGGAAATTTCGGTCTGATAGGTATAGGATCCATTGCCGTTATCTTTTGTACAGATAATACTCGCAAAGATATTTTCTGATGTTCCTGCCGTTTCGGAGTTGATCTTTTGCGGCAGTAAGGAATAAATGACTTTGCCATTTGTATAGTAATGACAAACGATTGGATCAGTAGGAGCAGAAGCCTCTGGAGATGGATGAGAATGGTAAAACAGCAGTAACATTATTATGGAAAATATCAATATTACTATTGTTACGGCAATCAAAATGTT